>URTH01000159.1 GCA_900550775.1 uncultured Eubacteriales bacterium
ATAATCCAAAATCCCCCTTATTGGTTCTTGGTTTCAAAATCTTTCATGAATGCAACCAATGCCTTAACGCCCTCAATCGGCATTGCGTTATAGATGCTGGCGCGCATACCGCCGACCGTTCTGTGTCCTTTCAGGTTGACAAAGCCCTTTGCCTTTGCCTCAGCAATAAAGGCAGCGTTTAATTCATCCGAATCGGTCACAAACGGTACGTTCATCAAAGAGCGATCCTCCGGCACCACGGTACCGCGGAACATCTTTGAGTTATCCAGAAAATCGTACAAAAGCTTTGCCTTTTCGACATTCTTCTCGTGCATCACTTTCACGCCGCCCATGTTCTTGATCCACTCATAAACCAGGCCGCAGATATAAATGCCGTAAGTCGGCGGCGTATTAAACATTGAACCGTTTTTCGCATGCGTTTCATAATTAAGCATGGTCGGCGTCATATCCATCGCATCGCCGATCAAATCCTCACGCACGATGACAACGGTAACACCGGCCGGGCCCATGTTCTTTTGCGCACCGGCATAAATCAGGCCGAATTTGCTGATATCAACCTCTTCCGACAGGATACAGGAGGACATATCGGTTACCACGGTGGCATCGCCAAAGTCCGGCATGGTGTTATAATGCGTACCGTAGATGGTGTTATTATAGGTAATATGTACATAGTCTGCACCGGGCGTCAGCATGGAGGCGTCTACCTTGGGCAGGTAGGAAAAAGTCTTATCGGCACTGGATGCAATGTCATGCGCGTCCAGATAACGGCCGGCTTCCGCAAAGGCCTTTTTTGCCCACTGGCCGGTGATCACATAGTCTGCAATTTTATTTTTGTTTCCCAAATTGAACGGAACCATTGCAAACTGGGTGGAAGCGCCGCCCTGCAAAAACAGAACCTTATAGTTGTCCGGGATATGCATAATCTCCCGGAAGAGCGCCTCTGCGTGGTCGATGATTGCCTGATATTCTTTGGAACGGTGGCTCATCTCCATTACGGACTGGCCGCTGCCGTTACAGTCAAGCATCTCCTTTTGCGCACGCTCTAACACCTCCACCGGAAGCATGGACGGACCGGCAGAAAAATTGTAAACTCTACTCATTAAAATCATTCCTCCTCATGACGCACCGCGGCTTTGCATTTCCCTCCCCATACCTTTAGAAAAAAGCATTCCCTTTTCGGCACGAATCATTCTAATACTATCTCTATAATTATATACTGAATCCATCGAAACGTCAACACATTTTAGAAAATATTTTCAATCCCCTCATCGGTCGGCGCACTATTGACGAACCATCGGTTTTTGGGTATAATGGTACAAGATTTTACTGCAAAGGGGCTTTAAGGATATGAAGGCGGTCAGACTGTCCGACATCGCAAAAAAAACGGGATACTCGATCAACACCGTATCGCATGCGCTGCTTGATAAGCCGGATATCTCCGAGAAAACAAAAAAATATATTCGGCAAACCGCAGAGGAAATGGGCTATATCGCCAACGCCTCTGCCGGGGCGCTGCGTTCGGGCAAAAGCAAGACGGTCGCCTTGATCGTCGGGGATATTTCCAACCCGCATTTTTCCATCATGCTAAAGGAGATGGAGGGCAGACTGCGCCGCTACGGCTACAACGCCATTATGCTCAACACCGATGAGGACGAGGCGTTAGAGCACGCCGCCATCGTCTCTGCCATCAGCAAAAACGTGGACGGCATCATCCTTTGCCCGGTACAAAAAACCAGAGATAATATCGGCTTTATCGCAAAAAACCGCATTCCGTACGTTTTGCTCGGACGGCGGTTTGAGGGGAATCCGTCCAGCTACGTTATCTGTGATGATCTAAACGGCGGCTACGCGGCCGCCGAGCATCTGATCGGCCTGGGACACAAAAAGCTGCTTTTCATTAACGCACCGCTCTATATTTCCAGCGCCCGTGACCGGTTTGAGGGCGTAAAGCGCGCCATGGCACAGGGAGGACTTCCGCCGGAGGCGCTGCATTGCGCCAAGACGGTTCCTGCCCCGGACGAAAAAGAGGTCATGGCGTGTTTGAAAAAGTACAAAGACTGTACCGGCATTATTTGCTTTAGCGATATGCTGGCGATGCAGGTCTGCTGCTTTTTGCAAAAACTGGGAAAAAGAGTGCCGGACGACGTTTCCGTCATCGGCTTTGACGATATCGCCTCCAAGTTTTATCTGCCGCTGATGCTGACCTCGGTCACCTCCTCCAAAACCAAAATGTCCATGGAGGCCGTTGACATTTTGATGCACGTCATTCAAAATAAGACCGAAAAAACAACACAGATTGTACTGCCGACCCATGTGGTGCAGCGCGAATCCACAAAGGAACGTTAATGTTATAAAATATCAGCCCTCATCTATTGACAGAGGGCTTTTCTTATGTTATATTTACATTAACGATAATGGAGGCGATATTTTATGGATCAAAAACTTTATCAGTTTGTAGTGGATAAAAAGCATCACCAATACCGCAGGGAATTTTCAGAATACAACAATCTTGCAGCGCAGTTTCAAAGCGAGGGGCTTTGCCCCAAAGAGCGCATGACGCGGCGTTTTGAACTGCTTACCAAGCTGGAGACCCCGGTTCTTTTGGAGGGCGAAAAAATTTGTTACTTAAGAACGGTGTCAAACATCCCGGACTGCTTTACCGAAAGGGAGTGGGAAACCATCCGCAAAGAACACTATATCCACGAGCTTGGCTACATGTCAAACCTCTCGCCGGATTATGAACGGGTTTTAAAAAGCGGACTCTTAGCCGTGCGCGAATCGGCCGATACGTACGGAAAACGCATGATTGACGCCATCTTTGACCTTGCCGACCGCTACCGAAACGAGGCGGAAAGGCAGGGAAAGGCGGAGCTTGCGGCGGTCTTAAAAAGGGTACCTCGGCACGGCGCGACCTCGTTTTATGAGGCACTGCAGTTTTTCAGGATTCTGCACTTCTCCCTCTGGCTGGAGGGAAACTATCACAACACCGTCGGCCGCTTTGACCTTTATATGGCGCCGTACCTGAAAGCGGATATGGAAAAGGGACTCTATACCGAGGAAAGCACCCTGGAGCTTTTGGAGGACTTCTTCCTCTCCTTTAACAAGGACAGTGATCTGTACCCCGGCGTGCAGCAAGGCGACAACGGACAAAGCATGGTACTGGGCGGCATTGACGCAGACGGAAACAGCGTATTCGGTCTGCTGTCAGAGTTATGTTTAAAAGCCAGCAAAAATCTTATGATGATTGACCCCAAAATCAACATTCGCGTCAGCCGCGATACGCCGCAATCGGTGTATGAGCTTGGCAGTGAGCTGACCCGTGCCGGACTTGGCTTTCCGCAATATTCAAACGATGATGTCGTGATCGACGGTCTCTGCAAGCTCGGTTATGACCGCGCCGATGCAATCAACTATACCACCGCGGCATGCTGGGAGTTTATCATTCCCGGCGTCGGCGGCGATGTGGCAAATATTGCCGCACTCTCCTTTCCAAAGGTCATTGACGTATGCCTGCACCGCGACCTGATGCACTGCGAAAGCTATGACACCTGGGTTCGCGCCGTACAGGCGGAAATCCATACCGCCTGTGACAAGATCTGTGCTTCGATCCAAAATCTTTGGTTTGTTCCGTCACCGCTGATGCACTGTCTGATGGACGGCGGCATTTATGACGGCGCAAAATACAATAACTTCGGCATCCATGGAACCGGGATTGCCACGGCAGCGGATTCTATGGCCGCAATCGCAAAATATGTCTATACCGATCAGACGATCACCAAGGACGCCCTGCTTGATGCCGTAGACAGTAATTTTGAAAACCATGCCGAGCTTTTGCCGATTCTGCGCTATGAGGCGCCGAAGATGGGCAACAATGACGATCTGCCGGATCAGGCGGCCGTGATGCTGCTGGACACGTTTTCCGATGCGCTTGCCGGAAAGAAAAACTGCCGGGGCGGCATCTTCCGCGCCGGGACAGGTTCTGCCATGTATTATCTGTGGCACGCGGACGAGATCGGCGCCTCGCCGGACGGCCGCCGCAAAAAAGAGCCGTTCGGCACCAATTTTTCACCCAGCCTGTTTGCGCATATTCGCGGCCCGCTCTCGGTCATTCAGTCTTTTTGCAAGCCGCATTTTCAAAACGCCATCAACGGCGGACCGCTGACCCTGGAATTTGCCTCCTCCATGTTTGAGGGCGCGGACAGTGTAAAAAAGGTTGCCGCCCTGGTGAAAACCTTTATCGATATGGGCGGACATCAGCTGCAGCTCAACGCGGTGAACACCGACCTGATGAAGGATGCGCAGCTTCACCCGGAGAACCACCGTCAGCT
>URTH01000160.1 GCA_900550775.1 uncultured Eubacteriales bacterium
GCGGTACGCGAGCTGGGTTCAGAACGTCGTGAGACAGTTCGGTCCCTATCTGTCGCGGGCGCAGGAAATTTGAAGGGAGCTGTCCTTAGTACGAGAGGACCGGGATGGACGTACCACTGGTGCACCAGTTGTCATGCCAATGGCACAGCTGGGTAGCTACGTACGGAAGGAATAAACGCTGAAGGCATCTAAGCGTGAAGTCCACCCTAAGATAAGATTTCCCATTGTTTTAAACAAGTAAGACCCCACGTAGACTATGTGGTTGATAGGTCGGAGGTGTAAGTGTGGTGACACATTCAGCTGACCGATACTAATAGGTCGAGGGCTTGACCTAATTTTCTTTGTGAGTAAGGCTTGCTTTTCCTTTATTTCTTTTTCATTCATGCCATTCGGTGACTATAGCGAGGAGGTCACACCTGTTCCCTTTCCGAACACAGTAGTTAAGCTCCTCTGCGCAGATCATACTTGGCGGGTGACCGCCCGGAAACCTATGTCGTCGCCGGAACCGGAAGGATCCTTGATGAGATTACTCGTCGAGGGTCTTTTTTATTTGTTGTTCATGTGCGTATTAAAATATTTGTTTCTGAATTTTACGGGGCTGATTTCCTCGTGATAGATAAAATACTTGATAAAAAGATTTTCTTCTGCAAACTCCATTTGCGCCGCAATCTCTTTGACAGACAGATCGGTCGTTAAAAGAAGATCCTTGGCATAATTCATTCTTTGCAGATTGATGTATTGTTTGATCGATGATCCAAAATGTTTTTTAAAAAGCTTGCCGATATAATCCGGGTTATAACCGAATTGCTGCGCAATTTTTGTAACGCTCGTTGTCTTATGTACCCGAATATATTCCGCAATTTTATTTGCAAGGCTGTTCCCGGAAAGCTCTACGTTGCCCAGCTCATAAAAAATCATCAGCCCGGCGGCGTCCCCGGCAGAGGCGGGATAGGAGGGCGTTTTGGACATGTGCAGCAGCTTTTTTAAAAGATACTTCACATCATACAGACTGCCGCTTTGATTCTCTTTAAACGGAATGGGCAGATTGGTCGTAAAATGAAACCAATAAAATGCGGTCGGAATATCGCTGATCTCGGTACCGGCGTGCGGCCGTCCCGGGTCCAGAATCAGACACTCATTCGGCCGCAGTGTATAGACCGTCTCGTCCTCCTTAATATGCACGATTCCCTCAAGCACAAAGATAAGTTCATAACTGTCGATCACCCTTGCCGGGTGAATCCAATTTCCGTCAGAGTGAAACTCGCCGATCATGGCGTAATCAAAATAATGGGTTTTATCTACTTTTATCATATCTGATTTTCTCACTTTTTCTCTTTTTCTTGGTATTGAATTTGCATTCATCATTTATTATAATCATAAAAAAAGTAAAGTCAATACGCAAAAGGAGGAAAAATAATATGCAGCGAATCAAATTCTCCGACATCAAGATCAATGACGGATTTTGGAAGATCAAACAGGATATGGTGAAAGAATCAACCGTTTCGGCGGTGTATGACCGTTTTTGCGATACACATCGGTTTGACGCACTATCCTGTACTTGGAAACCGGGCGACCCGAACCAGCCGCACATCTTTTGGGACTCCGATGTTGCAAAATGGATTGAGGGCGTCTCTTATCTGCTGCTTGAAAAACGGGATGAAAAGCTGGAGGCAATCATCGACGCGGCCGTTCAAAACATCATAAAAAACAGCGATGCGGACGGGTATTTTAACAGTCACTTTCTGGTGATCGATCGGGAAAAACGTTTTCGGGACAGAAACTGGCATGAGCTTTACTGCGCCGGCCATTTGATGGAGGCCGCGTGCGCATACTATGAGGCGACCGGCAAAGATGCGTTTTTAAAGGCAATGTGCCGTTTTGCCGATGATATTGAAAGGGTATTTAAAAAGGAAAAGAGCGCGGCATTTACCACGCCGGGACATCCCGAAATCGAACTTGCGCTTGTCCGTCTGTACGAGACCACGGGCGAGGAACGCTACCTTGCACTTTCCAAATTCTTTATTGATGAGCACGGGTGCGGCAAGGATCATGCGGCCACCACGTTTTTGCTGGGGAACGAGCTTTATAACCAGGACGATATGCCGCTGCGGGATCGAACCACGGCGGAGGGACATTGTGTGCGTGCACTGTACCTGTTCTGCGGCATGGCCGACATCGCCGAAAAGTACAACGACGCCGCGCTTCTGAGGGCCTGCCAAAGGGTATTTGACGATATGGTGAATAAGAAAATGTATATTACGGGCGGCGTCGGTGCGACGTACATCGGCGAGGCGTTTTCGGTTCCCTATTATCTTCCGAACAGGACGGCGTACAGCGAAACCTGCGCCGCGATTGCAATGGCGTTATTTTGCAGACGGATGCAGACGCTGGATCTCCATGCAAAATATGCGGACGTTGCCGAAAGAGTGATCTATAACGGTTTTCTTTCCGGCATCTCGATGAACGGCAAGGAATTTTTCTACGAAAATCCGCTGGAGATCGATATTGACTTTAACGATTTAAACCCCTCCACGCACGAGAAGGAACGCTTTCCGATCACGCAGAGAAAAGCGGTGTTTGACTGCTCCTGCTGTCCGCCGAATGTTGTGCGCTTTATTCCGTCCATTGCGGATTTGATGTATCATTATGATGACGAAATCCTGTATGTGAACCAGTACATGGATTCTTCTGCCGCATGTGACGGCATCAAAATCACCCAGACAACAGCCTATCCGGCGGACGGCGTGATAACAATCACGTGCAGCGCACCGCAAAAATATCTTGCGCTGCGGATTCCTGCCTGGTGCAGAAGTTTTCAGATCAATGCCGATTATGAAATGAAAAACGGATATGCCTATGTCCGCCTTTTGGGCGAAACCGAAATTCAGCTTTGCCTTGATATGCCGGTCGTATGCGTAAAAGCCAATCGGCGCGTGCATGAAAACGCCGGAAGAATCGCCGTGATGCGCGGGCCGGTGGTCTACTGCGCGGAAAGCGTTGATAACGGCAAGGATTTAAGAAGCGTTAAGATTGATACCGATGCGCCGTTTACGCTTGGCGACAACGAATTTATCCTGCCGTCTGTCACCGCCCATGCGTATCGCGAAAAAGAATCCGACTGTCTTTACGCACCGCTGGACGAGAGTGAGGAAGAAGCAATGACGCTGCGCCTGATTCCCTACTATGCGTTTGCAAACCGTGGCGCGGCAGAAATGCTGGTCTGGTTTTTGAAGAAATGAAGGATTTGACATAAAAATGCCCTCCTTTTCGGGAGGGCATTTATGTTACAGCTTGTCTGCCATATCGTAGATCATCCGTTCCGTCTCATCCCAGCCGAGACACGGGTCGGTGATCGACTTTCCGTAGACGCGGTGTTCCTCAATTTTCTGCGCGCCCGGCTCTAAATAGCTTTCCACCATAAATCCCTTAATCAGCTTTCGCAAAATCGGCTCATAGGCCATGCTGTGCATCACCTCCGATGCGATGCGCGGCTGCTGCATATACTGTTTGGCGGAATTGTTGTGGTTGGTGTCGATGATAATCGCCGGGTTTGAAAATCCCTTTTGGTCGTATTCCGACGCAATGCGCAACAAATCCTCATAGTGATAATTGGGAATGTTGCGCCCCAGCTCGTCCACGCCGCCGCGCAGAATCGCGTGGGCGTAAGGGTTTCCCTCGGTGCTGACCTCATAGGTCTGATAAATAAAATCATGCCCGTGCTGCGCGGCATAAATCGCATTAAACATCACGCCAGTGTCGCCGCCGGTTCCGTTCTTCATGCCGACCGGCAGATCTACACCGCTGGCAACCAGCCGATGATGCTGATTTTCAACCGACCGCGCGCCGACCGCCACATATCCCAAAATATCATCAAGATAGGAATGGTTGTCCGGGTACAGCATTTCGTCCGCGGCGATAAAATCCGTCTCCTCCAAAACGCGAAGATGCATCTTGCGGATGGCCTTTAACCCCTCAAAGGCGTTGGGCGCCTGGGTGGGGTTGGGCTGGTGCATCATGCCCTTGTAGCCCTCGCCGGTGGTACGCGGCTTGTTGGTATAGACGCGCGGCACCAGAAAAATCTTGTCCGCGACCGCATCCTGCAGGCGGTTCAGCCGCAGGATATAGTCAAGGACGGAATCCTCACTGTCGGCAGAACAAGGGCCGATGATCAGCAAAAGCCGCGCATCGTTCCCGGCAAGAATACGGTTCAGCTGCTCCAGCCGTGCCTTGCGCCGCTTTTCCGCCGCGGCGGAAACCGGAATCAATTCTTTCAAA
>URTH01000161.1 GCA_900550775.1 uncultured Eubacteriales bacterium
GACAGGAAAGCGGACAAGATATGAAGGAATGGCAAATGCGATCACAATCGTATCTGGAAATCTTTATCTTACAGACAAAGAGATATTAGAAGAAAAGAGTACAAGAGTGGTAGATTTGTTGTCTGCAAAATTAGAAAAAGATACAACTTTGGCACAGTATACATCCGATATAACAGCACAGATGGAGAAAGCAATCACAATTGCAGAGCAATATACAGGAGAGGATTACTCAGACTGGCGAGACAAAAAAATTTTGCTTGCATCTGAGGATTTGTGCAGAAATGATTTTAATAATGAGATTGCCGTTTTTGACGATTCGATTCTCATTGCAGAAAATCGAGCAGAGGCATATTCGCTTCTCACATATTTCATTCTTGAAGACCGCAGTCTTTCTTGGCAGAGAAAAAATTCAAGTATTATCTCAAATTGTTTATTAGACCAATATTTCGAAGCAGATCCATCCGATACGCTTCAAGAACTCATAGAAAGTCTGGAAAGAAGAATCGAGTTTGAAACGGGTGATGTGGATTGTAACAGTGAAGTAACAAAGAAAGAAAACGAAGATTTGGTTTTACAGGATTTTTTGGAGGTTGCCAAAAGGTGTCTTAGTGAGAAAAAGGCAGAAACTTTTTTACAGAGGCTTGTCGCCTACGAGAGAAATCCAAAGTTATATGAAAGTGACGAAGCATTTTTGAGAACAATTTCTGAAATGTAGAAAGAAGGTGCGCTATGATCAAAATACAAAATTTAACAGCTGGTTACGGGAAAAAGATTGTTTTATCAGATATCAATTTGGAATTAGAAAATCAAACCTACGGAATCATTGGTCCAAACGGATCCGGAAAAACAACGACCATGCGTGTGATCACGGGACTCAGCACGCCTAACAGCGGCAGCGTTAAAATATTCGGCGAGGACATTTTAGAGAATTATGAGAAGGCCGCAGAAAAAATGGGAGCGCTCATCGAGATGCCGGCAATCCACCTCAATATGACCGCGTGGCAGAATTTGAAGATGGCCGCAGCTTATTATGACGGGGTTGACGATGATCGTATTCGGTATATTTTGTCTTTGGTGCATCTGGATCACTATCGCAATGATAAAACAGGCCGGTTTTCACTTGGCATGAAGCAGCGGCTTGGTATTGCGCTTGCGCTGCTGTCCAATCCGGAATTTGTTGTTTTGGATGAACCGGCAAATGGTCTGGATATTGAAGGAATCATCCAAATCCGTGAGATGATTACGGCGCTTTGCGAAAAGCATGGCGTTGCTTTTTTGCTTGCCAGCCATATCGCTTCAGAGCTGGAGAAAACCTGTCATAAAATTGCGGTGCTGCACGAGGGAAAAATGCTAGCCTTTGAGAGCATGGAGCGGGCATTACAATTCCACCCGAGTCTGGAAGATTATTTTTTAAGCGTGGTGCGCAGTGAGAGAGGAGGCGTTGCTCTGTGAAAAAGTATTGGATTGGTACCATGAATGAATGGAAAAAGCTTCTTGCGAGAAAAAAATATCTGGTACTGTTGCTGATTGGGGTAGCAATCAGTTTGGTTAATATTTTAGGCAAGGTGCTTTTAAACCGCGTCAGCAAAGGCAGCGTGAATCTTGGCGGTTCCAACGCTGCGATGGCGATGATGACGCTGTTTATCGAATTTTTAACGCCGCTTGTTTCGATGATGGCGGTTTGCGATTTGTTTGCAACCGAGATTCAGGATGGGACGTTAAAGGCGGCTCTGCTGCGGCCGATCAGCCGTTTCAAGATCTATGCGGCCAAAATCAGTGCAGTCACTCTGCTTGCCTTATGTTATTTGCTGATTCTTTGCGTTACGGCGCTTGGTATGGACTTTCTGATTGCGGGCCAAAGACAGAATATTCTCTATCCCCTTGGCGCATACCTTTTGGATATCGTGCCGTTGTTTGTGGTGATTTTGATGGCGGCATGCATCAACCAATTCGGAAAAAGCTCGACAATGGCGATGTTTTCGTGTATAATAATCTATATCCTGTTATATGTTGCGGGAATTTTTATCCCGCACCTGAGTGGGCTGTTGTTTACCGGGTACATGAAGTGGCATACCCTGTGGCTCGGATATACGCTTCCCTTTGGAGCAATCAGCGCAAAGGTTGCCATTCTTGCCGGTTATGGGCTGATCTTTTTCTCCGGAGGCTACTATTTGTTTTTAAAACGGGAGGTATAAGGCTCTAACGGGAAAACATTTTTTGTCGGGAGGATAGACTGATGTCCTTAAAGCGTAAATTCTTGATTTGCTCTTTGGTGATGCTGCTGGTGCCCGTGTTGCTGATTCCTTTGTTGTCGGTATGCCTGGTAGCGGTTTTTGCCCTTTTGCACCCCTTTTCTTTGGATGAGGGCATTACACTTTCCAATCCGGCGGTTATGCGTTATATTATTTTATGGGCGCTGATGGCGATTGCTGTGGTGCTCACTACCGGCGCTATCGTCACAGCTTATCTGTCGCGCAGTATTCTCCGACCCATCTCGGAAATTACGGTTGCGATGGAACATATGAAAAATGGTGACCTGACCTACGAATTTTCCGGGTCGGAGGACGCTGAGCTAAAGGAGCTTTGCGGATCCTTTGAGGCACTGCGGCTGCACCTTCAAAAAAATGTGAAAGAAAATCTTCGGCGGGAGCAGGAACAAAAAATGCTGCTTGCCAATATCTCGCACGATATCAAAACGCCGGTCACCTCGATCCGGGGATATGTCGAGGGAATCATGGAGGGGATTGCCGATACGCCGGAAAAGATGGAGCGTTATCTGACAACCATCCATCAAAAGGCATCGGCCATTGAAACCATGGTAAATCACCTGTCTTTGTACTCCAAGCTGGAGCTGCAAAAGATTCCCTATCATATGAAAACGGGAGATGTTTTTGCATTTTTAAAACAGACCTTACAGGAATTTGAACTGGAGCTGCAGGACGGCGGTATGTGCCTCACGTACGAAATCCCTAAGACACCCTGTTTTGTGCGTTTTGACGCCGAAAAGCTGCGGCGTGTATACAGTAACATTATTACCAACGCCATTAAGTATAAGGACGGAGAGAAAGGCAGCCTTCATGTTGCGGCACAGGAGATCCAGGGAGGCGTGACGATTTCTTTTTCCGATCATGGTATCGGAATCAAAGCTGCGGAGCAGGAAAAGGTTTTTGAGGGGTTTTACCGCAGCGATCCCTCGCGCAACAACAAGATTGAAGGAAACGGTCTGGGACTTGCCATTTGCCGGCAGATTATTGCGGCGCACAACGGAAAAATATGGATTCGCAGCGAAGAAGGGCAGGGAACCTGTGTAACGGTGTTCCTTCTGACTATACAGACCAACCGATCAAAGGAGAATCAGCTATGAAAATTTTAATTATTGAGGATGACAGAAGCATTGCAGAGCTGGAGCGGGATTATCTTCAGGCAAACGATTTTGACTGCGATATTGCCGCGGACGGGGAAAGCGGTTTGCAGATGGCACTTTCCGGCGACTATTCACTGGTGATTGTGGATATCATGCTTCCCAAACGCGACGGTTTCTCCGTTTGCACGCAGCTGCGCAAGCAAAAAGATATTCCGATTATCTTTCTTTCGGCCAAGAACGAGGATATCGACAAGGTACGCGGTCTTGGGCTTGGTGCGGACGACTATATGACGAAGCCGTTTTCGCCCTCGGAGCTGGTGGCAAGGGTTAAGGGACATATCGCACGGTATGAGAAATTGGTCAACAAATCCGGCGAAAAAAAGCCGAATGTGATCCATGTAAGAGATTTGAAGATCGATAAGGACGCGCACCGGGTTTTTGTGTGCGGCCAAGAGGTGATGATGCCGGTCAGGGAGTTTGAACTGCTGCTCTTTTTGGCGGAAAATCCGAATATAGTTTTTAGCAAGGAGCGGTTGTTTGACCGCCTTTGGGGTATGGACGCGATGGGCGATGTTTCGACGGTTACGGTACATATCCAAAGAATTCGGGATAAAATCGAGAAAAAGGACGGCAGTCAAAAATATATCGAGACTGTCTGGGGCGCCGGCTACCGGTTCCGCGTGTAGAGCAAAAAAGGCGAAAAGGTGCTTTGTGTTATCCGGGGAGGATTTGTATGCCCGGTGCGTCCGGGAAAAACGGAGGTGCAGCACCGCAGATTTTTTGGAATTTTATGAAAAATTTGAAAAATCTATTGACAAGTCCTCTTACCTGTGATATACTAATCAAGTCGCACCTGAGCGGCACATTTGTGCTCGGAGAGGTGTCCGAGTGGTTTAAGGAGCTAGTCTTG
>URTH01000162.1 GCA_900550775.1 uncultured Eubacteriales bacterium
TCCGCATATAGTTCACCTGAAATATCCTGATGTTTTCTGCTGGGCGGAGCCATATAATAAATCTTACCATCAATAAGTTCTGCTCTCTTACCTTCTGGCAATGCATAAATAGCCTCTATCGTATAAATTTTTTTTTCTAATAACGGCATGTAATCTCTCCTTGTTTCTCAAATACATCATAATTTGTTCGAACACTCACTTACTGTCATTATACAATAGATTAAATCATCCATCAATTTATATATATCGCCATTTTTTGCCCCAAAACCTCTTCTTTTTACTTTACAGCGTATCGAAATTTTGATTTTCATTTTAAATAAAAGAGATTGCCTCTCAGCCTTCCCAGTCCAAACCATAAAAAATAACGTTCTGGCACGACTTTCTGCGCCTAAGCGCAGCGGAGTGCAGAACGTTATTTTTTATGGTTTGGAACTTCAAAGTTCCTGAAGCCAATCTCGTCTATTAATTAAAGAATTTCGATACCGGCAGATTCACACTGCTGCAGTGTCTCCTTGTCCCAGACAGATGCCTGAACTTCACCCACATGGGCTTTCTGAAGCAGCAGCATACAGATTCTGGACTGTCCGATACCGCCGCCCATGGTAAGCGGCAGAGTGCCGTCTAAAACCTTTTTGTGGAAAGGCAACTCGGCTCTGGCCTCGCAGCCCTCTTTCTTCAGCTGGCTTGCCATCGACTTTGCGTCAACACGGATTCCCATGGAAGAAACCTCAAACGCACAGTCTAAAACCTTGTTGTAGAAGATAATGTCGCCGTTGAGGCTCCAGTCATCGTAGTCCGGCGCACGGCCGTCATGCTTCTGGCCGGATGCCAGCAGATCGCCGATCTTCATCAAAAATACGGTCGGATGCTCGGTCAAAAAGACGTTCTCTCTCTGTTTGGGCGGCAGATCCGGGTAGAGATCCTCCAGCTCCTGGGTTGTGATAAAGGTAATGTCACGGGACAGCGAAACCGGAATCTGCGGATAAACCTCTTTTACCGTATCCAAGGTGTCACAGATGGCGCCGACAATCGCGGTAACCGTTTCTTTCAAAAACTTTTCGTTTCTCTGCTCTTTGGTGATGATTTTCTCCCAGTCCCACTGGTCAACGTAGATCGAATGGAGGTTTGAAAGCTCCTCATCGCGGCGAATGGCGTTCATATCGGTATAAAGACCTTCGCCGGCAGAAAAGCCGTATTGATACAGTGCGTTACGCTTCCACTTTGCAAGGGAATGCACAACCTGCGCACATGCTCCGCCAAGTTCCGGGATGTCAAAGGTGACCGGACGTTCCACACCGTTTAGGTCATCATTGATTCCGGTAGAGGGGTCAACGAACAGCGGGGCCGTCACACGTTTGAGGTTTAATGCCTGAGAAAGATTTTTCTGAAACTCCTTTTTAATCAAATCAATCGCAGCTTGCGTCTGATACAGCCCTAGCGATGTGCAGTAATCGCTTGGAATCATGGTCTTACTCATTTAGATCATCCTTTCAAAAATAAATTAAAAAAGAAAAAACGCTGCAAAAGGGGTGTCACCCTATTGCAGCGCCTTTGCTGATTTGTTTGCATTATAACTCCCCTTTATGCATTTGTCAACCCTTTTTTTCAAATTTTTTCAAAAAAATTTTTTCGTCCGCAAAAGTTACTGATTATATATAAGCGCAGCCTTAAAAAGAAGAAAAAAAGAGAAATTTGAAAAAATTTGCAATCGGGTATTGACATTTTAAAAATTTTCTTGTATAATACTTGGCAATGAACAAAGGCGTTCATAAAAAGGCATTTTAACAGTGTCTTTTTATGGGCGCCTTTTTATTATGAAATTCATGGGAAAGGAAGGATGCATATGTTACGAGAGGGTCAAATCCGGATTCCGTCCGGATGTGCGATTTCCG
Source organism: uncultured Eubacteriales bacterium (assembly GCA_900550775.1). Taxonomy (GTDB): domain Bacteria; phylum Bacillota; class Clostridia; order Monoglobales; family Monoglobaceae; genus Ructibacterium. The sequence goes on from URTH01000162.1 coordinate 1,893, forward strand.
GAATATTTGCAAAGGACGGGGAGAGAGTCTGCGGCAGAGAGATTGTGGATTCGATTGCGGTGATGCATGACCGTTCCAACGGCCTTGGCGGCGGCTTTGCCGGCTACGGCATCTATCCGCAAAACAAGGATGATTACGCGCTGCACATCTTTTATGATACGCCGGAGGCAAAGGCAGAATGCGAGCGTTTTTTGGATCGGCACTTTGATATGGTGAATCTATCCAAGATTCCGACCAAAAAGGTGGCTGCCATTACGGATGAGCCGATGATCTGGCGGTATTTTGTCAGACCGCTGCCGACCAAGCTGGCTGCAAGCCAGCTCGACGAGGACGAGTTTGTCGCAAGAAGTGTGATTCGGGTCAATACTCAAATCGACGGCGCTTACGTCTTTTCCAGCGGAAAGAACATGGGCGTCTTTAAGGCGGTCGGCTTCCCGGAGGATGTTGGCGAGTTTTACCGCCTGGACGAATACGCCGGATATTGCTGGACGGCGCACGGCCGCTATCCGACCAATACGCCCGGCTGGTGGGGCGGTGCGCATCCGTTTGCGATGCTGGATTATTCGATCGTCCATAACGGCGAGATTTCCAGCTATGACGCCAATCGCAGATATATTGAGATGTTTGGGTACAAGTGTACGCTGCAAACCGATACCGAGGTCATTACCTATATGATCGACTATCTCCATCGTCGGAAAAAACTCACGTTAGAAGAGATTGCAAGCGTCATTGCGGCGCCTTTCTGGACAACCATTGCCCGCAAAGATGAAGAAGAGAGAGAACGCCTGACCTATCTTCGCAACATGTTTTCCAGTATGCTGATTACCGGGCCTTTTTCCATACTGCTCGGTTTTCAGGGCGGCATGATGGCGCTGAACGATCGGTTAAAGCTGCGTTCGATGGTGGCGGCGGAAAAGGGCGAGCGTTTTTATATCGCCAGTGAGGAATCCGCGATTCGGATTATTGAGCCGAATCCGGATAAGATTTGGTCGCCGAAGGGCGGAGAGCCCGTTATCGTACGGTTGAATGGAGGTGCTCTGTAATGGCAATCGATTTTATTTATCCGCAGTATGAAGTGGTACGAAATCCGCAGCGCTGCATCGCCTGCCGGGTATGTGAGCGGCAGTGCGCCAACGAGGTGCATCGGTTTGATGAAAAATTAAACTGCATGGTATCGGACGAGTCAAAGTGCGTCAATTGTCACCGCTGCGTATCTCTGTGTCCGACGCGTGCGCTGAAAATCGTGAAAACAGATCATACCTTCCGTGAAAACGCGAACTGGAGTGCGCAGAATATTACAGAAATTTACCGTCAGGCGGACAGCGGCGGCGTGCTGCTTTCTTCCATGGGTAACCCCAATACGTACCCTGTATATTTTGACAAGATTTTAATCAATGCGTCTCAGGTTACCAACCCGTCGATTGACCCCCTGCGCGAACCGATGGAGACCAGAGTCTTTTTGGGCAAGAGACCGGGCGAGATTACGCGTGACGAAAAGGGAAACATCGTGCCGAATACACCGCCGGGACTGGAGCTTTCGGTGCCGATCATGTTTTCGGCAATGTCGTACGGTTCTATCAGCTACAATGCACATGCCAGTCTTGCAAGAGCCGCACAGGAACTGGGGATTTGCTATAACACCGGTGAGGGCGGCCTGCATGAGGATTTTTACAAGTACGGTGCCAATACCATTGTACAGGTTGCCTCCGGGCGGTTTGGCGTACACAAGGGCTATTTGGAGGCCGGCGCGGCCATTGAGATTAAGATCGGTCAGGGCGCAAAGCCGGGTATCGGCGGCCATCTGCCCGGTGCGAAGATTGTCGGCGACGTATCCAGAACCCGTATGATTCCAAAGGGGTCGGACGCGATTTCTCCGGCGCCGCATCATGATATCTATTCAATTGAGGATTTGCGACAGCTTGTCTTTTCGTTAAAAGAGGCCACCAACTATCAAAAGCCGGTCATCGTAAAGGTTGCCGCAGTGCATAACGTTGCAGCCATCGCGAGCGGTATCGCAAGAAGCGGTGCGGACATCATCGCCATTGACGGTTTCCGCGGCGGTACCGGCGCGGCGCCGACCAGAATCCGTGACAACGTGGGAATCCCGATCGAGCTTGCGCTTGCCAGTGTGGATCAGCGGCTGCGCGATGAGGGAATCCGTGACGAAGTATCCATTGTCTGCGGCGGTTCGATCCGCAGCAGTGCGGACGTTGTAAAGGCGATTGCACTGGGTGCCGATGCCGTCTATATTGCAACGGCGGCGCTGCTCTCTCTGGGCTGCCACCTTTGCCGCAGCTGTCAGACCGGCAAGTGTAACTGGGGTATCGCAACCCAGCGGCCGGATTTGGTAAAGCGTCTGAATCCGGATATCGGATC
>URTH01000163.1 GCA_900550775.1 uncultured Eubacteriales bacterium
GCTGCTCAAGGCCGTGCGCTCGCTGGAAATGGGCAGGGACAGCCTCGTGACCCCGGCGCTGGAGGCGCTCAGCGACGAGGAGCTGGAGAGCAAGCTGCGGGATATCGACACCGAGCGCTCGTTCGTCGTCGCGGAGGCGCTGCGGCGCGGCGTGACGATGGAGCACATCCACGAGGTCACCAAGATCGACATCTGGTTCCTCAAAAAGGTGCAGAACATCGTCCGCAAAATCAAGGTTATACCGCGTAAAGGTGCCGCGCACATAGTAGCGATCCTGGTTTCGGCTTTCCGCAACGCGAATCAGCTTCGGTACGATGCTGTCGTACGATCCGCTCCCGTCAATCCGGCAGCGCACACGGTCGTTGGTTTCCTTCCGTCCGTCCAGGCTCAGCACCACGTTGGACATCTCACGGTTGATAAAATCAATATTCTCATCATTGAGCAGCACGCCGTTTGTGGTGATGGTAAAGCGGAAATTCTTGTTGTGGATTTTTTCCTGCTCTCTGGCGTATTGTACGACCTCTTTTACCACGTTAAAATTCATCAGCGGTTCGCCGCCGAAGAAGTCAACCTCCAGGTTTCGTCTCCCCTTTGACTGCGCGATCAAAAAGTCCATTGCCCGTTTTCCCGTCTCGGCGCTCATCAGCTCGCGGCGCTTATGGTAAGCCCCCTCATCGGCAAAGCAGTAGGCGCAGCGCAGATTACAGTCATGCGCCACATGAAGGCAAAGCGCCTTCACCGGCGAGTTGCGTTTCATATTGCCTGCAATATCGATGTAGTCGTCCTTGGAAAACAACTGATCCTTTTGATAAAGCTCGCAAATATCCTCCCAGGCCTCTTTTAAATCTTCCTCTTTGTATGCGTTATGAAACCGGTCAAGAACCCAGGAAAAAGCAACGTCGTCCGGCGTTTTTTCCGCCCGGTTCAAGCCCTCAATCACGTCATAGCAGAGCTTGTCCAATACATGAACGCAGCCGCTGTTGACATCCAGCGCGATGTACCGATCCTTCATATGAAATGTATGAACCATAGAAATCCTCTTTCTTTTTTCGTATTCCGCATAAAAAGCGGACGCCCGTAACCAGGGCGCCCGACTCTCATTTTTTGTTTAAAGCCTACGCTCTCTCACACTTCTGGTTTGCTACGGTGCAAGAAGTTTTGCAAGCGGACTGACAAGAAGTCTGACATTCTCCGCAGCCGCCCTTTGCAGCGCTCTTTTTCAAAGTTGCTTCATTTAAAGTCTTAATTCTCTTCATTTTGACACTCTCCTTTGCTTCGGCACCCGTGTGCCGATTAACGTTTTCTTTTCTTTTTTGTGCCGGCGCTTACGCCGAAAGCACCGCCGATCGCACCGCAGCCGATGCCGATCAGCAAGGATAGCAGCGTTGCCGTCCGGAAGGAAAACTCACCAAAAATCAAGGATCCCGCCAGATACAAAAACGCCATGTAAATTACGCCGGCAAGCATGCCCTGCAGCAGCCCTTGTCTGCCGGCATGACCCGCGGCGCGAAACCCGGCCAGAGCCACACAAAACCCGGTAAGAACCATTACGATTCCGTCCGTTACAGACTCAGACAGTGCAAAATAGGTTGCGGCCGCGGCCGCAACCAGCAATAAAATACCGGTCATCAAAAAGGCAAGCACCGTATTGATGCAAAGAAACGCAATATCCGGCTGTACCCTTTCTGCTGATGCTTCCTTTGTCATTATTTTCCCCTCCATTTCTTCACAATACAATGTATGCAAAGAAACAGACGGTTATGACAGAGCCTGTATCCGGGACGTCATCCCGATATGCCCCATTTTGCAAAAGCATCACTTTTTTGCATTGCCTTCCGTGCAGGGATTACTCTGCCGCATCTCCTGCCTCTGCCTCATCGGGGAGCGGTGCAACATCGTCTTCCTTGCTGCCTTTGCCGGTTCCCTCTTTAATCAGGCGGCTGATTGCGCTGCGCTCAATCGAAATATAGGACTTTGTGGTACCGACACCGGATTCCAGAATAAAGATATCGTCTTTAATTCTGGCAATTTTGCCATGAATACCGCCGATCGACGCCACCTCGTCACCGACACGCAGCGCAGCGATCATCTCCCGCAGCTTTTTCTCCTTCTTTTTCTGCGGGCGAATCAGCATAAAATAAAATACCGCCAGCAAAAGTACCATCATTAAAATCGGAGAAATGTTTGCCATCATCTGTTCGTTCATAATATCCCTCCTCGCACATAAAATTCATTTTCCAATCGTACTCTATGATTATATCCTCTATCCCCATATTTTGCAAGTATTTTTTTCATCTTTTATCAAATTGTAGGAAATTTTTTAAAAAGCGGCAGTGATTTCGTGCATTCTTCCATTGACGGTCATGTTGTTCAGTGCTAAAATGATTAAGAACCTTAACGAAATATTTGTTTTGAGGAGGCCGCATTATGGATTACAGTTTCGCGGACAAATTTTATACCATCGGGGATCGGCTGCATCGGCTGATGACGCAGCACGTCCATCTTATGGCAATCAGCAAGCCGGAATTTTTTGCGATGCAAACCATTGCCATTTTAAAGGAAAAAAAGCAAAAAATTAACACCGCCGGGCTGAGTGAAGCCTTGGGAGTCAGCAAATCCGCCATTTCACAAACGATGAACAGTATTGAAGAAAAAGGGTATATCACGCGCACCATCGACTGTGAGGATCGGCGGCAGCCGATGATTTCCCTCACCGATGCCGGAAAAGAGGCGCTGATGCGCGGCAGAGAAAGCATTTATCAAAACTGTATGGTCTGTCTTGACCGTTTCGGAAAGGAAAAAACAGAACAGTTTCTGACGCTTTTGGAGGAACTAACTTCCATCTGCGAAGAACAGCAAAAACAGCTGATGAAATAATTCTTTTTTTTCTTAATGAAATTTTAATATTCCTATGCTAAAATCGTTTAGAGAATATCAGGCAAGAGACTACATAAGGAATAGGAGACAGGAACATGAACAAACTCAAACAAATTCTATCTGCCTTTTGGCGCACCGTAAAAAAATGGTCCGTCACCGTATTTACCCCGGTTCTGAAGTTTATGAAACGGCATAAGATTCTGTCCGGGTTGCTTTTGCTGATTCTTGTGATCGCTCTGGTTCTGCTCGTTCAGGGCGGCAAGAAGAAAAACGCAGACCGCGCCAACTTTAATGAAGTGACCGCCACAAGACAGGATATTGCCTCCACCGTGACCGGCAGCGCCGTGGTAGAACCCAATGCGGAATATTCCATTGTTCCCCTTGTCACCGGCGAAATTTTGGACGCCCCGTTTGAGGAGGGCGATATCGTAGAAAAGGGACAGACCATGTACAATATCGATTCCAGTACGGTGCAAACCTCTCTGTCCAGCGCAAACCTTGCCATTCAAAAGGCGCAGCAAAACTATAACGACGCGCTGAGCTCCCATAACAGCCAGACGCTGAAAATTTCAAAGGAGAGCGCGGACGTTTCGCTGCAAAAAGCGCAGCAAAGCTATCAGGATATTTTAGATAACTTTAACGATTTATACATTCGCTCTTCCATTGCCGGACGGGTCAGCGAAGTCTATGTAAAGAACGGCGACACCGTCAATGTCGGCACAAAAATTGCGGACGTTGTCAATGATTCTTATATGGAAATCCGGATCCCCTTTAACGAGGCGGACGCCGCCTCCATCACGCCTGGCATGGACGCCTCGCTTACGCTGGTCGGCACCGGAACGCGGCTTGGCGGAACGGTTACCGCCGTCAGCAACGCCGGAGAATCCACCAACGGTTATATGCGGATTCGCTATGTGACCATTCAGGCGGCAAACCCCGGTGCGCTCTCCTCCGGTGACAGTGCAACCGCAATGATCAACGGCATGGCCTGCAACGATGTCGGCACCTTCTCGCCGATCGATTCCGTCAGCATTACCGCAAAGGTCGGCGGCACCATCTCCTCGGTGGATATTGACGCCGGCGACCAGGTTTTGGAAAACAGTATCGTTGCCGTGATCGAATCCGACAATCTGGATTCACAGCTCAGCACGGCGCAGCTCTCCGTCCGTGAGGCACAGCTCTCGCAGGAACGGGCGAGACTGCAGCAGATCGATGACAGCAGCGCGTCTACCGTGCCGTCCACCGCGACCTGCCCGCCCTCGATGGAAAGCGTCTGCAAGTGCAGCGACTGTCCGCGGATCACC
>URTH01000164.1 GCA_900550775.1 uncultured Eubacteriales bacterium
TGCCGGAGGGGATTTTGGATCGGCCGCTGAAACTGAGCGAATTTTCGGCAAAAATGAGCGCCAATGTTTTGGTCTGTGCCGTAGAGCGTGACAATGCAGTAATTATTCCGGACGGTGAATTTTGCCTGATGGAAAAGGATATGGTCACCGTTTTGGCAAGCCGTGAGAATGCCGCGGTGTTCTTTAAAAAATTGGGGCTGCCGACTGCGCCGGTTAAGGGTGTTTTGATTGTGGGCGGCGGTACCATCGGTTATTATCTCGCGAAGGAACTGCTCGCGCATCATATCAGAGTGCGGATTGTCGAAAAGGATGCCGCACGCTGTGAGCTGCTAAACGAAATGCTCCCGGAGGCGGTGATTCTGCACGGAGACGGAACGGATCGCCGGCTGCTTTTGTCCGAGGGACTGCATCTGGCGGAGGCCTTTGTTTCGCTGACGAATATGGATGAAGAAAATGTGATGCTGGCGATGTTTGCAAAAAAGCACGGCATCACCAAATCGGCAACCAAAATTAACCGGCTGGAGTTTGACGATATTATTGAAGAATTGGATATCGGCAGTGTGGTTTATCCCAAATATATTACTTGTGATTTTATTGTACAGCATATCCGCGCATTGCAAAACGAATCCGGAAGCAATGTTAAAACGCTCTATCGGATTTTGGATGATCGGGTAGAGGCGCTGGAGTTTACCGTACATGAGGAATCCAAGGTGACGGAAAAGCCGCTGGCCGATCTGCATTTAAAGCCCCATCAGCTGATTTGCTGCATCATGCGCGGCAACAAGGTGATTATTCCGGGCGGTCAGGATCAGATCCAGGTGGGAGACTCGGTGATTGTTGTCACACTGGAAAAGGGATTGCATGATATCCGCGATATTCTCGCGTAATCAAAAGCAGGATAGGAGACGCCGATTTGCGGCGAAGAGGTGGGAGTTATGAATTTGTCTGTTGTAAGATACACGCTGGGAAAGGTCATTCTTTGTGAGAGTGCCCTGCTCGGACTTCCGTTTATCGTGTCTTTGATCTACCGCGAACCGCGGGAGGCAGTTGCTTTTATGATTACGATGGCGGTTTGCCTTGTCCTCGGCGCACTCTGTTTGATGAGGAAGCCGAAAGAACCGATGTTTTATCCCAGAGAGGGGTATGTCATCACCGCGCTGAGCTGGATTTTAATCAGTTTGCTCGGTGCGCTGCCGTTTTTAATCAGCGGTGCGATTCCCGATGTGGTTTCCGCATTGTTTGAGACGGTTTCCGGGTTTACGACCACCGGCGCAAGTATTTTAAGCGATGTGGAGCATCTGCCATACAGTATTTTGTTCTGGCGCAGCTTTACCCACTGGATCGGCGGTATGGGCGTTTTGGTCTTTATTTTGATGCTGCATGCGCCGTCCGGCGGTTCCAGCGCCAATCTGATGAAGGCGGAAAGCCCCGGACCGCAAGTGGAAAAGCTGGTTCCCAAATTACAGTCAACGGCAAAAATCTTGTACATGATTTATATCGTCATGACGCTGTTGCAGATCGCCTTTTTACTGTTTGGCGGCATGAGCTTGTTTGAGGCGGTCACCATTGCGTTCGGTACGGCCGGTACCGGCGGGTTTGGCATCAGAAACGACAGTGCGGCAAGCTATTCGCCGTACCTGCAATGGGTCATTACCGTGTTTATGACGCTGTTTGGGGTAAACTTCAGTTTCTACTTTTTGCTGCTGAAGAAAAAGGCGCTCCGCGCTTTTGCGATGGAAGAGGTGCATTGTTACTTTTTGGTGCTGTTTGTCACCGCAGGACTGATTGTGCTGAATACGAGAGGCCTGTTTTCGGGAACGGGCGACGCTGTTCGTGCGGCGGCATTCCAGGTCAGCTCCATCATGACAACGGCGGGATTTTCCACCGTTGATTTTGATATGTGGCCGCAGCTTTCCAAGACCCTTTTGGTGATTTTGATGTTTGCTGGCGCCTGTGCGGGCAGCACCGGCGGCGGTATGAAGATATCCCGGTTTATGATTCTGTTTAAGAGCGTGCGCAAGGAATTGCAGCATTTTCTGCATCCCAGCGGCGTGTCGAAAATTACGGTCGATCATAAGCCGGTACCGCATGAGGTGGTGCGTGCCGTCAACGTGTACGCCGCGGCATACTTTTTGATTTTTGCGGCGTCCGTGGTGCTGCTCAGCTTTGAAAATCTGGACGCGGTCACGAACTTTACGGCCGTGACGACCGCCATCAACAATGTCGGCCCCGGTCTTTCGCTGGTCGGCCCGACAGGGAATTTTTCGGTCTTTTCAAGCTGGAGCAAGCTGGTTCTGATTTTTGACATGCTGGTCGGACGGTTGGAGATTTTCCCGATGCTGCTCATTTTTACACCCTCTGCATGGAGAAAATTTTAAGTGCATTAGGCGCATGTGTTCGAGCCTCTAAACGGAGCGGACAAGATCGGCAGGAAAGGGAGAATCTTGTCTAAAATGCTTGACCTTTTCTTTGGATTGTGATATAATACGAAGAAAAGTGGGAGTTTGTTTCCGCTTTTTGGGACATCGCTCAATGTGTCTTACACAGAATGAAAAATCCGGGAAATTGTTTCTTCGGAAGATGGGAATATGGAGGTTACGGATTTGTTGAAAAGCGTTCCGTTTTTTAAGGCAGGCAAAAAGAAACAGGAGAGTTCTCCGGAGAGCAAAGTTCTTTCAGAAAGCACACCGTTTTTTGTCAAAGAATCCTATAAAACCCTGCGGACGAATTTAGCGTTTTCTATGCCGAACCAGGAACATAGAATTGTCTTGATTACCAGCGCCTATGTGTCCGAGGGAAAGTCCACGAGTTGTCTTAACACCGCAATCACGTTTGCGGAAACCGGTGCAAAGGTTTGTGTGGTAGACTGCGATTTGAGAAAGCCGAATGTTGCAAGGCTTTGCACACAAAAAGGCAGTCCCGGACTGAGCAATGTGCTGGCCGGTTTTCAAAAGCTTGAAAATGTGATCCGTAAGGAAGTATACCCCAATTTGGATTTTGTGTTTTCCGGGGATATTCCGCCGAATCCGGCCGAGCTGCTGGAATCGGAGGCTATGGATACGGTGCTGCGTACGCTGGCGGAGCAGTATGATTATGTGTTTTTGGATACGCCGCCGGTCAATGTTGTGACAGACGCGGTGCTGCTCACTGCAAAGGTGGACGGCGTACTGCTGGTGGTGAATTATCAAAAAACCACCAAGACAGAGCTCAGCAAAGCAATCGCCCAGCTTGAATTTGTCAAGGCAAAGATTTTGGGCGTTCTGCTCAATGACATTAAAACAGAAAAAAGAAGTTATGGAAAAAACGGCGGATATAAGTACTATAAGCATTACAGTCATACACCAAAACCCTCCGTGCCCGGAGTGAAGAACCATGATTGACGTGCATACGCACATCCTGCCGCAGATGGACGACGGAAGCAAAAGCGCGGAGCAGTCCGTGCAGATGCTGAATGCCATGCAGGCGCAGGGCGTCCGACTGTTGGCTGCGACGCCGCACTTTGATATGCGGAAAGAGAATATTGACAAATTTTTGGCGCGGCGCAGCAAAGCCTTTGAACGGCTGAATGCGGCACGCACCGAAGATGACCCGAAAATTATACCGGGGGCTGAGGTTTTGTACTGCGGTGTGAGCCTTAGCCGTATGGAAAAGGTTGAAAAACTTTGCATCGGGGACGGAAACTATATGCTGGTGGAAACCCTGACGATGCAGTGGGACGACTTTTTTGAAGATTGCCTGTATCAGCTCCTTGCCGAGCAGAATATCACCCCGATTGTGGCACATATCGACCGCTACCTTCCCTATCGGAAAAACTGTGCAATTTTGCATCGGTTAAAAAACCGCGGTGTTTTGATGCAGGTAAACGCAGGATTTTTTTTGCGCAGACTGTCGCGCGGCCGGGCGCTTCGGCTTTTGAAAAATGGAATGATCCATGTGATCGGGTCGGACTGTCACGATACGGTGCGGCGGCCTCCGAACCTGGGCGCTGCCGGGGCAGTGATAGAAAAACATTTGGGAAAACAGTACACGATGCAGCTGACAAGACAGGCAGAGCATGTTTTGATGAAACAGGATCGGTGAAAGCTGCGGCTTTTGGCGAGTGATAAAACCGAGTGATCAACGAGACGGCATACAACGCGTTTTTGGCAGAGAGGGGTGCGCAGAAT
>URTH01000165.1 GCA_900550775.1 uncultured Eubacteriales bacterium
TACGCCGTACGGCAGGGAAAGCTTTCGCAGCTTACAGCCGTAAAAGGCGTAACTTCCGATCGACTGAAGTGCGGAACCTGACGGTTCCTCCGAAAAGGCAACCGTGTTCAGCCTTTCGCAAAAGTAAAAAGCGTAATCGCCGATTTCGCGAACCGAGTCGGGAACGGTGACCTTTTGCAAATGTGCGTTGTAGGCAAACGCCCTCTCGCGCACCGATGTTGTCCCTGCCGGGATTTGATATGTCTCGTCCTCTTTTCCGGAAGGATACATCACCAACTCTTTTTTGTCCCCGGTGAAAATCACGCCGTCAACGGCGATAAAATTCTGATTTTCTTCACTCACCGAAAAGGCTGTCAGCCCGGTGCAGTTTGCAAATGCATTAACGCCAATCGTAGAAACATTTTTGGGAATCACAACGTTTTCCAGCGCGACACAGCCCATAAACGCCTCTTTCCCGATGCTCTCCAGCGTATCCGGAAGCGTAATCTTTTTCAGATTCCGGCTGAGGTGGAACGAATTGTCGCCGATGGCTAAAAAGCCGTCCGGCAATACAACCTCCTCCACGCCGCCGAGGTTTGCAAAGACATTTTTATCCGTCTTGGTTACGCCTTTTAAAACTTCTATCTTTTTGGCGTCCTTTAAGTACCCGGTAAGCGCGGTGGCATCGTTAATCATTCCGTAGCCCTTTACGGATACCGTCTTGCTTTCTGCGTCATAGCTCCAGGTCATCTCAGCTGCAAATGCGGATATCGCCGAAGATACAAGCAGCAAAACGGCAACACAACAGGCCGTCACTTTTTGAACGGTTCTGCATTTCAAAAAATCACCCCTTTCAACCATTATTTTTAGGAATAAAAAAAGCCTGTCAACGAATGAGAAAAACTCTCACGTCAAACAGACCGGTTGCGCTACTCACTCCGTGATACGCAAGCGCCCAAATACGCATATCACATCATCGCATTCTATTATTCGCATAAAATGGTGGATAAGCTTTATCCTTTATCCCTAAATCCTAAAAATAACCCACCTGGGAACAAATTCATTATACAATACAGAAATTCATTTGTCAACAACTTTATTTTACATTTTTTTTACAGATAATCCATGCAATGTTACAGATGCTCCACGCAATTCTTTAAATGGCTCAATCCGCGCCGAATCCCCTCAATGCATTCTTCTTTTCCCTCGTATTCCATCGAGAGCCAGCCGTCATAGCCTGCATGCTTTAAAATTCTGAGACATTGTGCGACCGGGACAACCCCCTCGCCGATCACGCAGCCCTCGCAGTAATTGCCGCCGCGCGTCATAAAGGCGTTGTCGCTCTCCTGTTCTTTGGTGATGATCATATCCTTTGCGTGGGCGTGGATGGCATACGGCGCCACTTTAGAGACTGCCGTAATTGGGTTTTCGTCCACGCACAAAAAGTTTCCGATATCAACCAAAAGCCCGTAATTATCGTGGTTTACCGCATGGAATAACCGTTCCATGCGGTCACTGTCCTGGGCGATAAAACCGTGGTTTTCGGTACAGGTGCGGATTCCCTGCTGCATTGCATATTCTGTGACCGCGCGGATATTTTCCGCAATAGTCGGCAGCATAAGGTCAAAGCTGCGCGCGTTTCCTGATTTTCCGAGCTCATAACATACATCATGACGCATCACCGGGGCGCCCAGCGCCTTTGCGATATCAACCTCACGCTTTAGCCGATCGATTTCGGCTTGCGACGCCGCCGGCGTGTCCTGATACAGTGCGGCGCCGATGGCATACGCCACGATCTCCATATCGCAGCGCTTTGCCTCTTCGCGTAATTTCTTCGCGTTTTCGATCTGGACGTCAAAGTCGGGAGCGCCGTCAATTTCGGTAAATTCAATTCCCGAAAAACCGAGTTCCTTCGCCTTTTTGATGCAGTCCATTTGGGTCATCTTTCCCTGTTTAATTGCCTGATTAAACGAATATGCACTAACGGAAATTTTCATAAAATCCACCTCATTTTATCTCGCTTACAGTAATACTTCGTGGCCGGTTTTCGCGGATTCGTAAATGGCATCTAAAATACGCATTACCGTGATGCCGTCCTCCGCTTTGGCGCGGCACTCCGTTCCGTTTTTGACACAGTCAATAAAGTGTGCCATCTCGTTGGTAAACAGGTCGGAGGAATTTTTATAGTTTTCGGTCTTAATATCAATATCTGCCAAAAAGTCGTTGCAGGTTGTATACAGTTTTACGCCGTTTGAAAGATCAAGACCGGCCTTAGTTCCGTAAAGCGCCCGTCTCTCGACCTTTTCGCCGTTGAGGCTGTACGAGGTTTCAAGCTGGGTTACCGCGCCGTTGTCATAGCGGATGATGGCGGTCGCAAAATCCTCTACCGTGCAGGGATCCTTTTCGGTTGCACCGTAGGGAACCCAGCCGACCGATGTCTTTAAATTATCCCGTTTTCCGATATTGTCATACGCCGCCGCATAAACGGAAACGGGCTTGGGATTGCCCATTAAATAACGGGTAAGATCGATAACATGCACCCCGATATCAATAACAGGACCGCCGCCGCTGCGCGCCTTGTCGCAGAACCAGCCGCCCGGATTGCCATGACGTCTGATATACTGCGCTTTTGCGTAGTAGATATCGCCGAGATACCCCTGATCGATAAAGTCCTTTGCAATTTTTGCATCGTCCGAAAAACGCAGTACAAAACCGATCATCAACAGTTTATTGTTCTTTTTTGCCGCCTCTTGCATTTGAACGGCCTGCTCGGTGTTATAGGCCATCGGTTTTTCACATAAAACATGCAGTCCGGCATTTAACGCCTTGATGGAGCATTCCGCGTGAGAGCAGTTCCAGACGCAAATGTCTGCGGCGTCCAGCTCCGGGAGGTCCTTTAGCATTGAATCGATATCCGGATATCTTCTCTCAATCCCAAATTTATCCGCGGTCATTTTAAGGCGAACCGGGTCAATGTCACAGATTGCGTACACCTCTGCATCCGCAACATTTTTGTAGGATTCCAAATGCTGATTTGCGATATTTCCTGCGCCTACTAAGGCAACCTTTACTTTTTCCATGTTACATCCTCCTTGCAATCATCAATATTTTTCGCTAAAACGCTATTTTTGCTTGCACATCTGATACGCTTATGATACAATTGAATTAAAGGATAAGCAATATCTTTTTTTGTGAAGCTTTGACACAATATTGCGATTGGAGGGATTTTTTTGCCGCAGCAGATTTTTGAACCGCATATTATTGAAGATCCGTCTTTACCTTTTATCTTCCATTATGACCACGTAAAGGACGATTCTGCGATGAAAGCCTTGCCGAACTGGCACGCCAATACGGAAATCTTGTGCTGTACCAAAGGGAGCGGCTATGTGGTCTGCGACGCCGAAAAATATCCGTTTTTCGCCGGGGATATCATTGTGATTAACGCTTATCGGCTACATATTGTAATTGGGGAGCCTGAGGCTGAATATTACTGTTTGATAGTAGACCGTGACTTTTGCGCCGCAAACGGGATTCCGACCGAGTCCGTCCGTTTTTGCGAGCATGTTCAGTCCCGTGTACTGCATCGCGATTATGAGAGGGTTATCGGCGCTTTCCAAACCAACGATCATAGCCGTGTCCCGACGATTCGGCATGCAATTTTAGGGCTGATGCTCTCTCTCTATCGGGATTTTGTGGTGACACAAAACACCGAGGATCCAAAGAAACATTACACGGCCGAACGCATTAAGGAAACCATTCGTTATATTCGGCAGCACTATGCTGAAAAGCTAACCCTGGCGCAGCTTGCCGACCATGTCGGCGTCAGCAAATATCATCTGTCGCATGATTTTAAAAAGTTTTCCGGCCAGACGATTTTTGAGCATCTTAACACCATCCGCTGTAAGGAGGCCAAACGCCTGATTGAAAGCGGAAGCAGCGTCTCGGCCGCAGCGATTTCCTGCGGATTTGAAAACATGTCCTATTTTTCCAGAACCTATAAAAAATATGTCGGCTGCCTTCCGTCAAATAAGAGCAGCCGATAAAAAAGGCCGGCTGCGCGCCGGCCTGAACGTGTCGATAAACCTACTTTGCGAAAAATTTCATTTTGATTTGATCGCCGTCCCC
>URTH01000166.1 GCA_900550775.1 uncultured Eubacteriales bacterium
ATAGAAAAAACGCTGTTCCACGTGCAGGAACAGCGTTTTTTCGTAAGGATTATATTGTGTACTTTTATTGAGAGTTTATCGTAAGACAAAAAGCAGGAGCAGCCGTATTCCAGCTGCTCCTGCTTTTCATTATGGACAGGTTTCGTTATTTTGAGGATTTCTGTTTGTGTTTTTGTGTGCCGCCGTGGCAGCTGCACGCATTCGGACAGCCGCCGCAGGTACCGCCGCAGGAATGTTTTCCCTTTTTGCGGTCACTCCGCATGGACAGGACGATTGCAGCAATGATCGCTACAACAATAATTCCGACAATGACACTTCCCATAGAAATGCCTCCTTTTGAAACGTCAGGTCAATTTTGTTTATGCCTTTACCTTTACGCCCAGCTTGTTGCTTTCCTTATACGGACGAACCAGCAGGTAGATCATTGCAACGATCAGTGCGAATGCAGCGATCAGGCTGATGATGTTTACAACACCGTTGCCGGCAGTCATCAGCTGACCGGTGAACAGGTTGCCCAGCTGGTTGACGATCAGGGCAATGACATATGCAAAGCCGCATTCGTAACCAATTGCGAACCAGAACCACTTGGTGTTGTTCATCTCACGCTTGATCGCACCCATTGCAGCGAAGCACGGTGCACACAGCAGGTTGAAGATCAGGAAGGACATACCTGCTACGCCGGTGAATGCAGCTGCCAGATTTGCATAGGTGCCGTCGCCGCCGCCGTACAGGATACCCATAGTTGCAACGATGTTTTCCTTTGCGACCAGACCGGTTACAGCGGCAACCGTTGCCTGCCAGTCGCCCCAGCCCAGCGGAGCGAAGATCCAGCAAATGCCCTTACCGATGTAAGCCAGAATGCTGTGGCTCATCTGGTCTTCACTCAGCATCTGGAATGCACCGTCAACCCAGCCGAAGTAAGAAGTGAACCAGACGAAGATGGTGGACAGTGTGATGATGGTACCAGCCTTCTTAATGAAGGACCAGCCGCGTTCCCACATGGAGCGGAGCACGTTGCCGACAGTCGGCATGTGGTATGCCGGCAGTTCCATAACGAACGGTGCCGGATCGCCGGCGAACATCTTTGTCTTTTTCAGAATGATACCGGAAACAACGATCGCTGCCATACCCAGGAAGTAAGCACCGGTTGCGATCCATGCAGAACCGCCGAAGATTGCACCGGCGATCATTGCGATAAACGGTACCTTTGCACCGCACGGGATAAACGTGGTCGTCATAATGGTCATCTTACGGTCACGGTCATTCTCTATCGTTCGGGATGCCATAATACCGGGCACACCGCAGCCGCTTCCGATCAGCATCGGGATAAAGGATTTACCGGAAAGGCCGAACTTTCTGAACACACGGTCCAGTACAAACGCGATACGTGCCATGTAACCGCAAGCCTCTAAGAAAGCAAGTAACAGGAACAGTACCAGCATCTGCGGCACAAATCCGAGTACCGCACCGACACCGGCAACGATACCGTCTAAGATCAGACCCTTGAGCCAATCTGCACAGTTGATCGCGTCAAGACCGTTTTCTACCAGAACCGGAACGCCCGGAACCCATACGCCGTATTCCGCAGGATCCGGCTCTGCAAAGCCGTTTTCTTCAAAATAAGCAACTGCATCCAGATAGGTCATGGGAACGGTTTCTTCCTCATCCGCGCCGTCCGGGATCGCATCATAATATACGGTCATCTCGCCGGTTGCCAATGTCTCTTCGTCCTCAACCTCAATGGTTGCGCTATCGCTGTCCGGCGTAACTTCCTTCATTTCAGCGAGCGCCTCATCCGTATCCAGTTCTTCATCTGTTACGTCAATATCTGCAAACGCGCTGATCGCGTCTGCTGCCGCAGCGTAGTCGTCTGCCGCCTCACTGTACGCCGCAGAGCCGATGCCAAACAGGTGCCATCCATCGCCAAAGAGTCCGTCGTTTGCCCAATCCGTTGCAGCGGAACCGACCGAAACCATGGATATATAGTACACCAAGAACATCACAACGGCAAAAATCGGCAAACCGAGCCAGCGGTTGGTGACCACCTTATCGATTTTGTCTGAGCTGGAGAGCTTACCGGCATTCTTCTTTTTATAGCTGCCCTTCATCAGCTGCGCAATATAAACATAGCGCTCGTTGGTGATGATACTCTCGGCATCGTCATCAAGCTCATCTTCCGCCGCGCGGATGTCATCCTCAATATGCCCCAGGGTATTCTGCGGAATACCAAGCTGATCGATCACCTTTTGATCTCTCTCAAAAATCTTGATGGCATACCAACGCTGCTGTTCTTCCGGCAGGTCGTGCAGAACCGCCTCCTCAATGTGTGCGATTGCATGTTCTACCGCGCCGGAGAAGGTGTGCATCGGAACCGTCTTGGCGTTTTTCGCCGCGTCAATTGCAGCCTCGGCAGCCTCCATAACGCCGGTGCCTTTTAATGCAGAAATCTCTACAATCTTGCAGCCCAGCTCACGGGACAGTTCCTTTACATTGATTTTATCGCCGTTTTTCTGGACAACGTCCATCATGTTGATGGCAATGACAACCGGAATCCCCAGCTCGGTCAGCTGCGTTGTCAGATACAGGTTTCTCTCAAGGTTCGTACCGTCTACAATATTTAAAATTGCATCCGGCCGTTCACCGACCAAATAATTTCTTGCTACAACTTCTTCCAACGTATACGGCGACAGAGAATAAATACCGGGAAGGTCCGTAATGGTGACACCATCATGACGCTTGAGCTTACCTTCCTTTTTCTCGACCGTAACACCCGGCCAGTTTCCGACAAACTGATTTGCGCCGGTCAGCGCATTAAACAATGTCGTTTTACCGCAGTTTGGGTTGCCCGCAAGGGCGATCCGTACATTCATGACTTTTTTCTCCTTCCTACTCTACTTCAATCATTTCAGCGTCTGCCTTACGCAAAGACAGCTCATAGCCCCGAACGGTAACCTCTACCGGGTCTCCCAGCGGTGCAACCTTGCGGATATGTACTTCTACGCCTTTGGTAATGCCCATATCCATAATCCGCCGCTTTACCGCACCTTCACCGTGCAGCTTCACAACCTTTGCTGTCTGGCCAACCTTGACCTCCTTTAATGTCTTCATTGCATTCCCTCCTTACTTGACGGGTTTCCCCGTTTAAATCATTATTTTTTGCGCCATTTCCCGGCTGATTGCAACTCTGGTCTCTTTGACATTGACAATCACGTTGCCGCCAAGCTGGCTGATAATCTTCACACTGCCGCCGACTACAAAGCCCAAATTCTCCAGATGCTTTTTAACCTCCGGCTTACCGCCGATTCTTTTAATGATGTTTTCCTCGCCGATTTCGGCAAGCGATAAAGGCATCATACGCTACCCTCTTTCCGCTTTCTTTTATTTTGTCTGAAAGCATTTGGTTAGTATCACCTAACCTCCAACGGTTAGTTTAGCACAACTAACTTTCTTTGTCAATACTTTATGGATAAAAAATTCGCCTTTTTTACAAAAATTTTGACTGCTTAAAATTTTATTTGATGCCTATAAATTTTATTTTGACAATTTCGGTGAGGTATGATATGATAGACGCACGATCGTTTGAAAGGAGGGGTTTTATGAAAATTCAGGAATCGGCCGAAAATTACCTGGAGGCAATTTTAATCCTGCGCGGAAAACACGGCTGCGTCCGCAGCATCGATGTCGCCAATTACCTTAATTTTACCAAGCCCAGCGTCTCTGTTGCCATGAAATCCTTCCGCGAGGACGGCTACGTCACGGTTGACCGCGAGGGGAATATTACCTTAACCGAAAAGGGACTTTCCATTGCCGAAAAAATCTATGAACGGCACCGTCTGATTGCAAAAATGCTGATGGCGCTCGGCGTGGACGAAAAAACCGCTTACGAGGACAGCTGCAAGCTCGAACACGACATCAGCGATGAAAGCTTTGAAAAGTTGAAGCATTATCTTCAAAAACAAGAGAAATAAGCCAAGATTTCTTCTTCTCTTTCCAAAAAAAATTTTTATACACAGTCATTATATCCAAACATACCCCCGGCAGTTGCCGGGGTTTTTTGCATTTATACAAAATTAAATTTGGGCAATTGACAC
>URTH01000167.1 GCA_900550775.1 uncultured Eubacteriales bacterium
CACCGTCACGGTTGCCTCACCGGCAGAGCTTGGCATCAGCGCGGTTCTGGACGGTATCGAGAGCGAACAAAACCGATATACCTATCGGCTCAGCGCGGAGGCGGAGACGCTTGCGCCGCCATATGCCGACAAGGAAACCGGCGAATACGAGGAAATCAGGGCGGACGCGGACAACAACCTGCTGCTGATCCGTCTGGATTCCTTAAACCGCGATGATGAGATTTGGTATACCACCGACAACGGGGCAAACTGGAGAAAATACACCGACACAATCCCGATCAAAAATGACACGGTTTTACAGGTGCAAAGCAAAAAGGACGGCCGGGAAAGTAAAATTGCCGCCTATGTCTACCATTTTGTGCCGCTTGCGCCGCAGATCACACTTCCGTCAGGGAGATACTTAAAGAGTGAAAACCGCTTTACCACGATTGCGCTTGACGACCGTGCGCCGACTGACAAGGACTATACCATCTGGTACCGCGAAAACGGCGGAAAGCAGGACGTCATCTATCAGAATCAGAAACGGTACATCGACCACACCATGTCGTTTAAGGCGTATGTGGTCAATAACGAGACCGGCCGTGTGAGCAAAAACACCATCAACTGTTACATCATCGAGCCGGAGGGCGCCGCGACAGGCAGGGTGTTTGTCGGCACGCCCTATGATGTCAGCCGAATCAGCGCCGATGTCCTTGATACGGGCGAATACGCAAAGGGCATCAAGCTGAAAACCCTCAGCGCCGACACGGTGATTCATTATGAATACACCTATACGCAGGAGGGGGTACCGGGCAGCGTCAAGTCGCCGGACGATATGGTTTATGACAACATGCCGATCATGGTGAACAAGACGATGACGGCGATCACCGTCACGGCGTGGCTGACCGACAAAAACGGCAACGAAATCACCGGCAGCAAGGAAACCTTCCCGATTGCGTTTGTGCATTTGGATATCCCCAAGACCTCGCTTGGCAGCGATCAGGTGGAATTTCCCAAAGGGACAACCTACACCATCGTAAACGATTACCCGGACGATGAGGATGTTTTGCTTTATTATACGCTGGACGGCAGTGAACCGAGCCTTGACGGCAACGAGGGCAGAAAGCTGTATGGCGGTGAGACGCTGACCCTAAACGAGGCCGTTACCGTCAAAGCCGTTTATTTGAGCGTATGCGGCAAGTGCGTATACTGTAAGGACGACAAAAAAGAGCTTTGTACCGACAAGGTCTACGGAACGACGGGCGTGTATCGGTATACGGTGCCGACCGTGATCCGCACCGGTGGCGGAGGCGGAGGAGGCGGCGGTCTGCCGAACCGAGCCGATGATAACACAAAAAAATATACCAAGGATATCTTCGGGGCGGAACACCCCACGCACATCGGCTATATCAACGGCTATCCGGACGGCAGTGTTCAGCCTGACGGCGCAATCACGAGAGAGGAAATGACCGCGATCCTCTACCGCATCGTGAGCCACGATTATGAAAATCCGTTTACCGCAACGGGCAGCGCGTTTTTCGATGTGGCGGCGGATCGCTGGTCTGCGCATGACATCGAATACATGGCGGATAAAAAGGTTGTCTACGGTTACCCGGACGGCGCATTTCAGCCGGGAAACAACCTGACAAGAGCGGAGTTTGCGGCGCTGATCCGGCGTTTTGCAAAGCTGGAAAGCGCGGATCAGGAAAACCCGTTCCACGATCTTGACGATACGCACTGGGCGTATGAGGATATTGTAAGCCTGAACGCGTCGGGGCTGATGCAGGGATATGAGGACGGAACGTACCGCACGGAAAATCCGATTACCCGTGCGGAGGTAATGACGGTCATCAACAAGATTCTGGGCAGAAATCCATCCGAGGATTATGTAAAATCGCTTGATTTTAACCCGTTTCACGATTTGAAAAAGAATCAGTGGTATTATGTCATTGTACTTGAGGCAACGGTGACGCACAACTATGAACTGGACGGCAAAGGCGTTGAAATCAAATGGGAGGACTGCAAATAAAGGGAAAGTAAAATACCCAATCACAAAGGAGAAATTTGTATGAAGGATATTTTGTTATTTTTAGGCGGTGCCATGTTTGGCAGTATGATTTCGTTTTTTATGCTTTGCTTGATCAGTGGAAACCGGGTTGGAAAAAAGGTGAAAAATACCGCGCAAAAAGAGAAAAAGCCGGAGGCATAGACGGCTTTTTGGAGGGCAGAACGGCCGGCTTTGTGCGGATTGCCCCCGGCATGCGAAAAACAGAGAAAGCAGCCTTTTCGGTTGCCTTCTCTGTTTTTTTGTGTTATAATGCCGGTAAAAACAGGTAGAGGCGGTGTATAAAATGGCAGATTGGAGTGCAGCACAGTACAGTAAATTTAAAATGGAGCGAACCCTGCCGGCGATTGATCTGGTAAACGCGATTCCGTGCGGAAATGTCCGATCTGTATTGGATATCGGCTGCGGTATCGGCAACAGTACCGCGGTGTTGGCAAAGCGGTTTCCGAATGCCCAAATAACGGGCGCGGACAACTCGGAGGATATGCTGGCGGCGGCAAGAAAGGAAAATCCGGGGATTTCGTTTTTGAAACTGGACGCGGAAACGGAGCTTGATGGTATCAAAGAGCGTTTCGATGTGGTGTTTTCCAATGCCTGCATCCAGTGGATTCCAAACCACCGCGCGCTGCTGAAAAGCATGTTCTCGCTGCTCCGCGACGGCGGCGTGCTTGCGATACAGATACCGCAGCAGTCCAAGCACCCGGTACACAAAATCCTGCAATCTCTGTCCGAATCCGAAAAGTGGTGTGACAAGCTGACAGAAAAAAGGGTCTATCATAATCTTACGGAAGATGAATATTACGACACGTTATCTGAACTTACGGAGCAGTTTAGAATCTGGGAGACGACATACTTTTTCACGATGCCGTCGCACGAGAGCATTGTGGAATGGTATAAGGGTACGGGGCTGAGACCCTACCTTGCGCAGCTGTCGGCGGACGATCAAAAGGAGTATCTGGACGATGTGATGCACCGCCTGAAAGAAATCTACCCGGTGCAGAAAAACGGAAAGATTATCTTTCGGTTTCCGCGGCTGTTCTTTACGGCACAAAAATAAGGTGCCGGGTGCCTATTGCTTTTGCCTTGACGGGTGATAGCAAAGCAGGGCGATCAGTATCATCAGAGCGGTCACGGACAGACTGACGGGAAACGCAGTCATAATGGTGCGAAAGGTTTCGCTGTGCGGAAACACGAATTTGATCCATCCGATACGGACGTCGCACACGCCGACAGTTGTCAGGATTGCCGGAACAAGCGAAATGCCAAAGCCGCGGAGATAGCCGCTCATCACTTCGTAAAAGAAGCTGAACGCGTGTGAAAGCATGACAAACATCAACCTTGTATAACCGAAGGCAATCACCTCCGGCTCGTTGTTGAAAACCGCAAGCAGATTTTTCCCGAAAAGCAGAATCAGCGTCAGCGCCGCCGCAAGGGTGATAAAGCCTTCGATGAGGCACAGTGCGAATGTTTTCCGGCAGCGGCGCAGATTGCCGGCGCCGGAATTTTGGTCGACAAACGTGGTGCATGCCTGGGAAAAGGCGTTCAGAATGTAATAGTTAAATATTTCTATATTGTATGCGGCGCCGGACGCGGCCATAACAACCGTGCCGAGACTGTTGATCGCGGACTGAATGACAATGTTTGATACGGCAAAAACGGCGCTCTGAACCCCTGCCGGCACGCCGATCCGCATCATCCGCGCAAGCGTTTTTGAATCGATGCGCAGGGCTTTGATGTCCAGGTGAATCGGCAGGTTTGTGGTGCAAAATCTCATTTCGCATTGGGCACAGACGGAGACGGAAAACCTGAATATCGCGGCAACCTACAACGTCATCAACGGTTCGCCGTGCAAGGTGGTAAAAAGCGGCCTGGGCTGCTATGTGACGACAGAGGATTTACTGCCCGAGACTTTGGAACAAGGCGTTTGCTTTCGTCCCTTTTCGCCGCCGCTTGCAACCCGTTATGCGCTGGTCTGGAAACGGTATGCCGCATTTTCTAAGGCGGCAGAAATATTTTTAAAAAAATAAAGAGCGTCGATACGCCTGC
>URTH01000168.1 GCA_900550775.1 uncultured Eubacteriales bacterium
CCTTTTTTTGTAGCGCTGGTTGCGTTTTGTTTTTCCATGACCATCGGCGTTCTGTGGGAATTTTTTGAGTTCAGTATGGACGCTGTGACGCTGACCGATATGCAAAAGGACACGGTGCTTCACACGATTGCAACGGTTGATTTAAACCCGGCCGGCAAAAATGTTCCGGTCGTTGTAAAGGGAATTGAGGATGTCATTGTCAGCGGTTCGTATTTAACGGTCAACGGAAAGCCAATGTCTGAATACGCTTTTTCACTCGGAGGTTATCTTGATATCGGCCTGGTTGATACCATGAAAGATCTGATCGTCAATTTTATCGGCGCCGTTACCTTTTCCGTAATTGGGTTTTTCTATGTCAAAAACCGCGGAAAGGGAAACTTTGCAAAACGGTTTATTCCGCGCCTGAAGTCTGATGCAGCCAAAGATGCGGCGGATTCGGATTTGACCTAGCCGGCAGCGCGGCTGGGATGTTTTATACAAAAAACGAAATCAAAGCCGTAAAAGAGAATTTACACAAAATATTTATTTTATTCATAGTTTTTCTTTGGCAAATTGACTACATTTAGTTATTATGCATAAAAAAAATAAAGTTTTTTATTTAAAATAATAAAAAAACTATTGACTTTAGCATCTTTTTTTAGTATGATAATGGTATCTTATTTCCATGTCAACCAAGGGACGATTACGGAACAGAAGGAGCGGTATTATGTATATGAAAGAAGTTGTCGTACAAAACCAAGTTGGTTTGCACGCTAGGCCTGCGACTTTTTTTATACAAAAAGCAAATGAATACAAATCCAGCATATGGGTTGAGAAGGATAATCGGCGTGTAAACGCGAAGAGCCTTCTCGGTGTTCTCTCGTTGGGGATTACAAAGGGACTGAATATCACAATTGTTGCAGAGGGCAGCGATGAGGAAAACGCTGTGACAGATTTGGTAGAGTTGATTTCCTCCAACTTTGCATAACTCAAAGAAACTTACACATAAAAGGAGCAACCCATTTTTGCCGGACGACAAGAATGCGGCTTGCTTTTTTATTTATACAAAATTACAAAGATACGATACGGATCAATGGAGATTGTCATGGATTTTGAAAAAGCAAGCATCAAACAAAAACTGAAAAATCTTCCGCTTTGCCCCGGTGTGTATTTGATGCGGGATGAGGAAGGAAAGGTTATCTATGTTGGAAAAAGCAAGCTGCTGAAAAACCGTGTAAGTCAGTATTTTATGCATTCCAAAAATCACACTCCAAAGACGGTTGCCATGGTTTCCAATGTTGCAGACTTTGATTATATGGTTACAGATACCGAAGTTGAGGCATTGGTTTTAGAATGCAATCTCATCAAAAAATACCGCCCCAAATACAATATTTTACTAAAAGACGATAAACAGTACCCCTATATTAAAATCACCATGCAGGAGGATTTTCCGCGCATTTATATGACGCGAAAGATTTTAAAGGACGGCGCAAAATACTTTGGTCCGTATATGAGCTCCTTTATGGTGCGCGATACGCTGGAGACGATCCGACACATTTTTAGAGTACGCAGCTGCAATAAAAACTTGCCGAAGGATATCGGAAAATCCAGGCCGTGCCTGTATTATCATATGAAACAGTGCTCCGCGCCCTGTGACGGGCGGATTTCAAAAGAGGAATACCGTGAGGTTTTCGATCGGATTTCAGCCGTTTTGGAGGGGAGATACCATGCAATTATCGAAGAGCTGACCGAAAAGATGCACGAGGCCTCCGATTGTCTGGAATTTGAACGCGCGGCGCGGTACCGTGACAAAATTGAAAGTCTGAAAATCCTGGGTGATAAACAAAAAATCATCTCTACCAAAGAAAATAACCGCGATATTCTCGGCATCTTCCAGGACGAAAAGGAAAGCTGCGTTCAGATATTTTATATGCGTGACGGCAAAATTTCCGGCTCGGAATACTACGTCTTTCCGACAGAGGATCACGACCGTGAGGAACTGATTTCCGGCTTTATCAAGCAATATTATTTTAATGCGACCATGATTCCGCAGGAAATCTTAGTGCCGGTTCCCTTTGAAGATATGCAGGAGGTGGAAAAGTGGCTGACGCAAAAGGTAAACCACAAAATTACCTTGCATCATCCGCAGCGCGGTGAAAAGGCTTCCTTAATTGAGATGGTGAACAAAAACGCGGAAGAGTCGCTGCAAAAGCATCGCTTTAAACGCGACCGGGAACGCTTGAAGGCAAACGAAATACTCAAACAGTTAACCGAGGTTTTGTCGCTTTCCAAAACGCCGTTTCGGATTGAAAGTTACGATATTTCCAATATATCCGGGACGCAAAGCGTTGGTGCGTGCGTTGTTTATGTGAATGCAAAAGAATCGAGAAAAGACTATCGCCGTTTTCGGATTAAGACGGTAGATGGCGCGAATGATTACGAAAGTATGAAAGAGGTCATCTATCGGCGTTTTTGCCGCGCGTACCGGGAAGATGAGGCAATCCGAACGGGCGAAATGAAGGAAGAGGACGCCAAGTTCTTGCCGCTGCCCGATTTGATTTTGCTCGATGGCGGAAAGGGACATGTTGCCGCGATTCGCCTCTTGATGGAAACGCTGGGAGAAGAGGTTCCTGTTTTTGGCTTGGTAAAGGATGATAAGCACCGTACACGGGGGCTGACCGATGATTGCAGGGAGATTTGCATCGACAAAGACGGTGATCTTTTTCACTTTTTAACCTGCATGCAGGATGAGGTGCATCGCTTTGCGATCACCGCATTTCGCAAAAACCACGAAAAAAACGCCATGCATTCCGAACTGGAAAACATACCCGGTATCGGTGCGGCAAAACGCCGTGATTTGCTGCGCACCTTTATTACCGTTGACCGTATTCGGGAGGCGAGCTTTCAAGAACTTTGCAATGTCGTGGGAAAGAGCGCCGCAAACAGCGTTTTAGACTATTTTCATGGGGAGGAGACGGAACATGAGTCTTAATATTATCGAAGAAGTCGGCAAGCTGCAGCCGCAGCTGGTCGCCGACCGCAGATATTTACACAGTCACCCGGAGCTATCCTTTCAGGAAAATCATACGATGCAGTATGTCAGCGCCAGACTGACAGCAATGGGAATATCCCATCGCACCCAAATTGCAAAAACGGGAATCTTGGCGGAAATAAAGAGCGAAAAGCCCGGAAAATGTCTGTTGATTCGCGCTGATATGGACGCATTGCCGATTGAAGAAAAAAATACGGTTTCTTATGGATCTAAAAATAAAGGCATCATGCACGCATGCGGTCATGATGCGCATACCGCAATCACCCTTGGCGTCTGCCAGGTTCTTCAAAACCTCCGCAAGCACTGGTGCGGTACCGTAAAGATCGCCTTTCAGCCGGGGGAAGAGACCACCGGTGGCGCAGACCTCATGATCAAAGAAGGGGCTTTGGTAAACCCGGCGGTCGATGCCTGTGTCGCTTTGCATGTCGATCCCGATCTTGAGGTCGGCACGATAAGAACCAATGCCGGCGCGATGTATGCCTCACCGGACGATTTTTATATCACCATTCACGGCCGCGGCGGTCACGGCGCCGAACCGCAGCTTGCAATTGATCCCATCGTGATTGCCGGACAGCTGATCTGTCAGCTGCAAACCGTTGTCAGCCGCAGCATTGACCCGTTTGATGAGGCGGTCGTTACCGTTGGATCGGTTCACGGCGGTAATGCAACCAATGTGATTCCGGACACGGTCACGCTGAGCGGTACCGCAAGGGCTTTGAACGAACCCATGCGCGATCATTTATCCTCCAAAATCGGACAACTGACAAAACATGTTTGCGCGGCCTATGGCGCCGATTTTGAATATGAATTTGTAAAATTATATCCGCCGCTTATCAACGATCCGAAGATTGCCGCCATGCTTTTTGACAGTGCAACCCATTGCCTCGGCAAAGAAAATTGTATCTTTGGCGGACATCCCACCATGGCCGGAGAGGATTTTGCCTATTTTGCAAAGGCGGTTCCCTCCGCCATATTCAAGCTTGGCTGCCGCAATGAAAAGGAAGGAATTACAGCCCCGATCCACAATCCGCGCTTTGACATCGATGA
>URTH01000169.1 GCA_900550775.1 uncultured Eubacteriales bacterium
GCTCCACCTCGCCGCCGAAGTCGGCGTGGCCCGGGGTGTCCACCACGTTGATCTTTACGTCCTTATATCGGACGGCGGTGTTCTTGGCCAGAATGGTAATGCCGCGCTCCCGCTCCAGGTCCCCGGAGTCCATGACCCGGTCCTTCACTTCCTGGTTCTCCCGGAAGGCGCCGCCCTGCTTGAGCATCTCGTCCACCAGGGTGGTTTTTCCGTGGTCGACGTGGGCAATAATCGCAATGTTTCTTAAATCTTCTCTCTTCATCCGATCCTCTCCTTCTATACACAGCTTCTAGTATACCACAGATTCGATCGGTTGTAAACGGCAATGATAGACAAAACCTGCGCCGTATTTTTCAAAAAATTAAAAATTTTCTCTTGACAAATCAAAAAAACCGTGCTACAATGACGGAAAGAGAGACGAGATGAGCAAAGTTTAGAGCAGAGATGAGACGAGTGTATATGAATATGCATTAGACTTTTCTGCCTCCAAGACGTATGTCGGGGCTTTTTTTATTGCCGATTGCAGGCAGAGGGCAAATACAGTCTCTCAAAAAGAAAAGGAGAGATCATCATGAACAAAACAATGAAAACATCAAAAAAACTGGCGGCAATCACCATGGCAGCGCTCCTCGGCATGTCGGCACTGACCGGCTGCGGCGGCGCAAAGACCCAGACCGGGACGGAAAGCGGTGCAGACACCAAGGTTTATAAAGTCGGCGTGGTACAGTACGCCGATCACCCGTCTTTGGACAACTGCCGCGAGGGCTTTTTGGAAGGATTAAAGGAAGCCGGCTTTGAAGAGGGCAAGAACCTGGAGGTCAGCGCAAAGTCTGCCCAGGGCAATGACGCCACTAACGTTCAGATTGCGCAGAGCTTTGTCAGCGACAAGATGGATCTGGTCTGCGGCATCGCGACTCCCTCCGCCATGGCGCTGTATAACGCTTGCTATGAGCGCAAAATTCCGGTCATCTTTAATGCGGTCTCCGACCCGGTACAGGCAAAGCTGGCAAAGAGCGCCACAGAGGCAATGCCCGGCATCTCCGGTATTTCGGACGCGCTGCCGGTTGCACAGCAGCTGAAGCTGATCCGCGACATTCTGCCGGATGCGAAAAAGGTCGGCATCGTCTACACCACCAGTGAGGCAAACTCGGTCAGCACCATCGCCGAGTATAAAGAGCTTGCCGGTGAATACGGATTTGAAATTGTCGAAAAGGGAATTTCCAACGCCGCAGAACTGCCGCAGGCAATGGATATTTTGGTCGGTCAGGTTGACTGTATCTCCAATATGACCGATAACACGGTGGTTAACAACCTGCCGGTAGAACTGGAAAAGGCCAACGCCAAAAAGATTCCCGTCTTTGGCTCGGAAGAAGAACAGGTTGCAAACGGCTGTATCGCCTCTGCCGGGATTGACTATATCGCACTCGGCAAACAGGCCGGCGCTATGGCTGCCAAGGTGTTAAAGGGCGAGGACATCGCGGCTATGCCCTATGAGACAATCACCGAAAGCAAGATCACGATAAACCCGTCGGCTGCCGAAGCACTCGGCATTTCCATTCCGGAATCCGTACAGTCCGGCGCCGAGATCAGAGAGGGCAAATAAAGATTGAATTTTAAAAGGGGTGCGCACTGCACCCCTCATTTTTACCGGGAGGCATGGTTATGAGCGACGCAATCATCAGCATTTTGGAACAAGGCCTGATTTACGGAATCATGGCGCTTGGCGTCTATATCAGTTACACGATTCTGGATTTTCCCGATTTGTCGGTGGACGGCACCTTTCCGCTGGGTACGGCGGTCTGCGTCAGCCTGATTTCGATCGGCGTAAACCCCTGGCTTTGCCTTTTGATTGCCTTCCTGGCCGGCTGCCTTGCCGGAACGGTCACCGGCATTTTCAACGTACATCTTAAGATCAAAAACCTGCTTTGCGGTATTTTGACTATGACAGCGCTGTATTCCATCAACTACCGCATTGCCGGCGCCTCCAATTTGTTTATGGATATGAGTCAGCCGACCATCTTTACCGGCGCGGCCGCATGGCTCCCGGTTTCTATTTCCAAACTGGCGGTTGTGGCCGTCATTGCCCTGATCGTCAAGCTGCTGATGGACTGGTATCTGCGTACCAAATCCGGGTTTTTGCTGCGCAGCGTCGGCGATAACGAGCAGCTGGTCACCACGCTTGCCAAAAACGCCGGTTATGTTAAAATCTTAGGTCTGGCGCTCTCCAACGGTCTGGTGGCGCTCTCCGGCGCGGTGAATGCGCAGTACACCCGCCAGTTTTCGGTTGCCGGCGGCACCGGAACGGTTGTCATGGGCTTGGCCGCCGTCATCATCGGCGCGGCTGTCTTTCGTAAGGTGCGGTTCGTCCGCGTTACCACCGGCGTTATCTTCGGTATGATGATTTATAAGGCATGCACCTACGCCGCGCTGGCATCCGGACTTCAGGCTATGGACACCAATCTGGTGATCACAGTGCTGTTTGTCATTGCGCTTTGCATCAACCAGTTTTTGTTAGAAAAAGAGAAGAAAGGCAAGGTGAGCGGCCGTGCTGCAGATTGAATCGATCCACAAAACCTTTTATCCGGGAACCATCGATGAAAAAGTGTTGTTCACGGATTTTAATCTCACCATCCGCGACCGTGAGTTTGTCACCGTGATCGGCTCCAACGGCTCCGGCAAGACCACGCTTTTGAATCTGATTGCCGGGGATATCAGGCCGGACGGCGGCAAAATTCTGCTGGATGGCAAGGATTTAAGCCCGATTCCGAACTTTCGCCGTGCGCGCGACATCGGCCGGGTTTTTCAGAACCCGGCAGTCGGCACCTGCCCCGGCATGACCATCTGGGAAAACCTTTCCATTGCCGATAATAAGGCCAAGACCTTTGGCCTCTCCTTTGGTCTGAACCGAAAACGGAAGGAATTTTATCAGTCGCAGTTAGAGCTTTTGGGCATGGGACTGGAAAATCGCATGAACACCAAGGCCGGTACGCTCTCCGGCGGTCAGCGGCAGGCGCTGGCACTGATTATGGCAACCCTGGTACGCCCAAAGCTGCTGCTTTTGGACGAACATACTGCCGCGCTCGACCCCAAATCCGGCGACATCGTCATGGAACTGACCCAAAAAATTGTGGAAGAAAAAAAGATCACCACCATGATGATTACCCACAACCTCCGCTACGCAGTGTCCTACGGCACCCGTACCATCATGATGCACGAGGGAAATATCGTTTTAGACCGCAGCGGCGAAGAACGGGCGCAGACCGGGATTGACGACTATCTGAAGATTTTTAACGAAATCAGCATTGAGTGCGGAAATTAAGGAGGACGGCATGGATACCGAAAAAATAAAACGGATCAGCTTTCTCTCGCAGAAATCGCGCAGAGAACCGCTGACCGAGGAAGAAAAGGCAGAACAAAAACAACTGCGCGAGGAATATATCGCAGCGTTTCGCGGAAATTTAAAACGTCAGCTGGACAACATCGAGATCATCCGTCCCGATGGCAGCCGGCAGACGCTGACGCCGAAAAAGAAATCTTAGCGGATTGCTGAGTATTGGGCGCAGCGAAAGCGGAAATCCGTCTCCCAAAAGCAGTATTTTCACAAAATTTGCCTGTTTAAACCATATTGTGTTCGTCTCCCGTGTGCCTAGACTCCGATTTTGGGGCAAAGCTGCGTAACCGGACAGATATCGCACTTCGGCGCGCGGGCGCTGCAATAGGCGCGGCCGTGATAAACTAACTGGTGGCAGAAACTGCCCCAGTTTTTTTGTGGAACAACCTTTTGCAGGTCAAGTTCGATTTTATAAGGCTCCTTCTGTTTGGTAAGTCCCATCCGATTTGACAGACGGGTCGCGTGCGTATCGACCACCACGCCGGGAATCCCGAAAAAGTCGCCCAGCACCAGGTTTGCCGTTTTGCGGCCCACGCCCGGCAGCGACAAAAGCGCGTCCATGCTTGCCGGAACCGAACCGTCATATTTTTCAATCAGCATTTTGCAGCAGCCGATGATGTTTTTTGCCTTATTGCGAAAGAAACCGGTCGAGCGGATATCCTCCTGCAGGGTCAG
>URTH01000170.1 GCA_900550775.1 uncultured Eubacteriales bacterium
GGGGACTTTACAGTAAAAAGGTAACGCGGCTCGGCGCGTGGAGCGGTATGGTACTCGGATTTTTAACTTCGATTGTGCCGGCGATTGTTTCCGGCTTTGACGCAAGGTTCGCGCCTACTTTCGGTATGTTTGCTATGATTGCTTCACTGGTAGTTACACCGCTGGTCAGCATTTATACACCAAAATATGAGAATAATTTTATAAAGGGGATTTTTGAAGAATGATTTGGGATAAGGAAGCGGAATGTTGTTCACACAAAAAGACAGAAGAATTGCAGCTGGAGCGGCTGAGACACATGGTCGAAAAAGCCTATGCCAGGGTGCCGTTTTATAAAAAGAAGTTTGACGAGGCCGGAATCCGTCCGTCCGATATCACGTCGCTTTCGGATATTGAAAAGATTCCGTTCACCACGAAGAACGATATGAGAGAGGAATATCCGTTCGGCCTTTTTGCCGAGCCGATGAAAAACGTGGTTCGCGTTCACGCCTCGTCAGGGACGACGGGAAAGCCTGTGGTTGCCGGCTATACAAAATCTGACCTTGACAACTGGTCAACCGCGATCGCAAGACTTGCCACCGCTGCCGGGGTAAGTGATGAGGACATTGCACAGATTTCGTTTGGTTACGGCCTGTTTACAGGCGGCTTTGGACTGCACTACGGTCTTGAAAAAATCGGAACCACCATCGTTCCGATGTCGAGCGGCAACACACAAAAGCAGATCATGCTGATGCAGGACTTTGGTACGACAACGCTGATCGCTACGCCGTCCTATGCGATGTACATATCGGAAGTGATCGAGGAAATGCAGCTGCCAAAGTCGAACTTTAAGCTAAAGTACGGCCTGTTTGGCTCGGAGGGCATGAGTGAGGAAATGCGTGCAACCTTAGAGAAACGGTTCGGCGCACTGGTGACGACCAACTACGGTCTGACTGAGGTTTCCGGACCGGGCGTCAGCGGTGAATGTGAATATAAGTGCGGCCAGCATATCAATGAGGATATGTTCTATGTTGAAATCATTGACCCCAATACCGGAAAGGTTATGCCGTACGGTGAAAAGGGTGAGGTTGTCATTACAACGCTTACCAAGGAGGCGATGCCGGTGCTGCGTTACCGCACCCGCGATATCTCCTACCTGATTCCGGAGCCATGCCGGTGCGGACGGACAACCTGGCGGCTTGCCAATATCGAGGGCCGCACGGACGACATGCTGATTATCAAGGGCGTTAACGTGTTCCCCTCGCAGATCGAGAGCGTTGTTTTGGGATTTCCGCAGGTCAGCCCCAATTATCAGTTGATTGTCAGACGCAAGAACATGCTGGATAACCTAGAGGTGGTTGTGGAACTGGTGGACGGCAGTCTGCTTGAAAAGTTCAGCGAAATCGAGCGGCTTGAAAAGCAGATTTCCGAGAAGATTCACAGTGTTCTGGGGCTTCGGGTTAAATTGCGGCTTGCGGAACCGAAAACGATTGAGCGCACAACCGGCAAGGCAAAACGCGTGATTGACCTGCGCGGAGAAAATTAGGGAAGATCATAAAACGAGGTGGAAAAATTGGATAAAAAATTGTTGTTAGGAAACGCGGCGGTTGCACGCGGATTGTACGAAAACGGCGTTCGTGTTGCTTCTGCCTATCCCGGCACACCCAGTACCGAGATTTTAGAGTGTGCGGCAAAATACGATGAGGTCTATGCAGAGTGGGCGCCGAACGAAAAGGTCGCTTTAGAGGTTGCCATCGGTGCATCGGTTGCCGGTGCGCGCGCTTTTTGCGCCATGAAGCATGTCGGATTAAACGTTGCGGCAGATCCGCTGTTTACCGTGGGTTATACCGGCGTCAACGCAGGGCTGGTGATCGGGGTTGCCGATGATCCCAGTATGCATAGCTCCCAGAACGAGCAGGATAGCCGCCACTATGCCAAGGCATCGAAGATCCCGATGGTGGAGCCATCGGACAGCCGCGAATGTAAGGAATTTGTAAAGTATGCCTACGAACTCAGCGAGCGGTTTGATACGCCGATGCTCTACCGCCTGTGCACCCGTGTCGCACATTCGCAAAGCATTGTGGAACTGGGCGAGAGAGCGGAGCTGCCGCTGAAAGAGTATGAAAAGAATATCGGAAAGTATGTCATGATGCCGGGCAACGCAAAGCGGCGCCATCCGGAGGTTGAAAAACGGATCGAAATGATGACGGAATACGCCGAAACCACGCCGCTGAACCGCGTGGAATACGGCGATAAAAAGATCGGTATCATCACGAGCGGTATGTGCTATCACTACGTAAAAGAGGCGTTCGGTGATACGGTTTCGGTGTTAAAGCTTGGTTTGGTTTATCCGCTGCCGGTAAAGCTGATTCAGGATTTTGCCGCCGAGGTAGATACGCTGTATGTGGTGGAAGAATTAGATCCCTTTATTGAGGAGCATTGTAACAAGATCGGCGTATCGGTGATCGGCAAGGCCCTGTTCCCGATCTGCTACGAATTCAGCGCAAAACAGATCAAAGAGTGGATCCTTGGCACCAAGGAGACGGATTATGTGACCGCCGATGAGGAAGTCCCGGTACGTCCGCCGGTGCTCTGTCCGGGATGTCCGCACCGCGGAACGTTCTATGTCTTAAAAAAGATGGGCGTTCATGTATGTGGTGATATTGGCTGCTATACCTTAGGTGCGGTTGCACCGCTCGGCGCTATTGATGCGGTGGTCTGCATGGGCGCAAGCGTCGGCATGTCGTTTGGTATGGCGTTGGCGCGCGGCAAGGAATTTGCTAAAAATACCGTTGCGGTCATCGGCGATTCGACCTTTATCCATTCCGGTATCACCGGGCTGATTGAGATCGCGTACAATAAGGGGATCAATACCGTTTTGATTTTGGATAACTCCATTACCGGCATGACCGGCCATCAGGATAACCCGACCACGGGCAAGACCTTAAAGGGCGAGGCGACCGTCAGCGTAGATTTGGAGGCGCTCGGTCATGCGGTCGGTATCCATCGGGTATCGATTGTCGATCCGTTTGACCTTACAGCGCTGGAAGCCACCGTACGGCAGGAGCTTGCCACCGAGGAACCCTCTTTGGTGATCGTACAGCGCCCCTGCGCTCTGCTCAAAAACGTGAAGTTCCCCGGCCCGATTCGGATTCAGCCGGAGTCATGTAAAAAGTGTAAAGCCTGTCTGAAACTTGGGTGCAGCGCCATTTCCGATAAGGGCGACCATATCGAAATCGATCAGACACTGTGTAACGGGTGCGGATTATGTCAGCGTGTATGTAAGTTTCACGCAATCGGATAGATAGGAGGATAAAACCGTGGAAGTTTCAATTATGATTGTAGGTGTCGGCGGACAGGGAACCCTGCTTGCCAGCAGAATTTTGGGAAATTTAGCCTTGACGCTCGGCTATGACGTTAAGGTTTCCGAGGTACACGGGATGTCGCAGCGCGGCGGTTCCGTTGTGACCTATGTGAAATACGGCGATACAGTGCATTCTCCGATCATTGATCCGGGTGGTGCAGATCTTATTCTCGCCTTTGAGGAGCTGGAGGCTTACCGCTATCTGCCATATCTCAAAAAGGGCGGGCGGATCATCTGTAATTCCCAAAATATCGATCCGATGCCGGTGATTACCGGGGCAATGCAGTACCCGACAGAAATTATCAAAAAGATTCGGGAAAAGGGGATCGACATCATCCCGATCGACGCTTCCAGGCTTGCCATGGAGGCCGGAAATATTAAAACCGTTAATGTTGCGCTGATCGGCCTGCTCTCAAAGTCTATGGATATTCCCGAAGAGCAGTGGGAGGAAGCAATACGGCAAACGGTTCCCCAAAAGGCATTGGATGTAAATTTAAAGGCGTTTCAATTAGGCAGAGCCGTAGCCGAAAGAGAGTAATCCGAACCCGCCTGAAAAGGCAAAAATTTTGGCATCTTTCGGCTTGTCATCTTTGCAAGGCGCGGAAGCCTTGCTGCATCTTCCACACCAAAATCTGCTCAAAATTGAATCCTTTTCAGGT
>URTH01000171.1 GCA_900550775.1 uncultured Eubacteriales bacterium
GAGCATCTTCGCCGCAAGCACCACCTCGCCCGGCTCACTGACGGTCGCCTCGATCTTTGCCTCGATGCCGATTTCCAGGTCGTTGCCGATTAAAATCAGTTCGCCGTTTTCCGATGCGCGCATATAAATCCCCTCCAGCACGCTCAGGCTGCTGCGGCCGGAAGCGGCACGGGAGACCACATTAATGGCCTCTATCAAAACATCGCGTTCACACAGGATTTTCATACTGCAAATCCTCCTTTATCTTCCATCAAAATATCATAGTTTATTATACCATAACGCCGATTTTTCGGCAAGGGTTTTTTGAAAAAAAATCCACGGATTTCCTTGTTTTTCGCATCAAAAAAACAACAGCGGATTGTGGTGTGCGCCTTATAAAGCACCCGTTCTTTCAAGATGCCGATCACGAACAGCACGTCTGTTGTTTTTGTTTTATTTTTATGATTTAGCCGTTGTTTTGCGGCGTCTTTCGCAGCACCAGATGCCGCGGCAGTCCGTCTACCATAAACGGCTCCAGTTCACCGATAATCAAGGGACGGCAGTATTCCAAATACTCCTCTTTGACATACGTGCCCTCTTCGTTAATCCACGCATCGGGAATCGTTTTTTCTTCGTTGGCGATACGGTAAATGTCGTAGGTCTCGGTCAAAATCTGGTACGGCTCATTGGAGACGCGGCGGAAGATAATCATCTCTCCGCTATGGCCGCGCACCGCCGCGCGCACCGCCTCCGCGCCGGCGGTAAACGCCTCGGTCACGTCCCGTCTGGAGCAGAGATGTGCGCCGCAGCGCTGCATGGTATTGAGTACAATACCGCGCGCCTTGATGCCCAGCTGATAGCTGACAAGATCCGCAAGATAGGTCGCCGTGCCGGTTAAAATCCGATGTCCGAACGCGTCAGCCGGATTCTTTTTCATCTGTTTTTCACAGATATACTCACCGTCCTCATCTTTTAGAGACTCCGAAACGGCGATGACCACCGTGCGCTTGCTTTGCCGCAGCTCTTCGATCCGCTCTAAAAACAGTTCGGTATCAAACACCCGCTCCGGCAGGTAAATAAAGTCCGGCCCCTCGCAGTCCTCGCCCTTGGCAAGCGCCGAGGCCGCCGTCAGCCAGCCAGCATTTCTGCCCATGATCTCCACAATCGTCACCGAATCCATGTGATACACGCTGCTGTCACGGATGATCTCCTTCATGGCCGACGCGACAAACTTTGCTGCGCTGCCGAATCCCGGCGTATGATCGGTCTCTGCCAGGTCATTGTCGATTGTTTTCGGCACGCCCATAAACCGAATGTCACTGCCCACCATTGCCGCATAGGAGGAGAGCTTTAACACGGTATCCATCGAATCATTGCCGCCGATATACACCACATAGCGCACATCCGCTCTCTCTAAAATCTCAAACAGTCTCTGATAAACTTCCGGCTCTTTGCGCATATCCGGGAGCTTATAACGGCAGCTTCCCAAAAAGGCCGCCGGGGTGCGCTTTAAGATTTCCACATCCATCTCGTTTTGAATCTGCGCACGAAGATCCACATAGCGGTTTTGCAAAAGTCCCTCAATGCCGTTTTGCATACCGTAAATCTTATCAATCCCGGCATCCTGCGCCGCCTTATAGACGCCGACCAGGCTCGCATTGATTACCGCCGTGGGGCCGCCGGACTGGCCAACCATGATATTACCCTTTACCATTTTGATCATCCTTCCGTTTCTGTCATCAAAAAATGGGACAAACTTTTTTTATTATACCAAAATTCGCCCGATTTTTCAAGAGGGGATTTTTGCCGCGGATGGCACGCGATGTCACTCCCTTTCATGCTATACTTAGCATGTAGTCGGCGCCGACTGCTATGAAACCAAGAAAAGGAGTGATTGGATGTCATTATGGTATGACAAAAAAGGAAAAAGCTATGCCTCAAAGGGGTCTTCCTCCTGGATACGCTATTATGCAGAGCATATCGTCAAGGTACTAAAGGAAGAGCTGATGGCTAAGTTTACACGGCACTACGACGCCCTGGAGGGTGTCCACAGAGCAAAAGACATTCTCTACGATGACAGCACCAGCGTAAAGACAGCCATTGACAATGTCAAACGCGCGGCAGACGATCAGGACACGGCGCTAAACGCCGCCCTGTCTGCCGAGGCCGCCGCACGGGAGGCCGGCCTTGCCGCCAAGGTGGACAAGGTCAGCGGAAAAGCACTTTCCAGCAACGATTATACCGATGCGGAAAAGGAAAAGCTGGCCGCAATTGCGCCGGGTGCGCAGGTCAACACGGTGACCGCGGTCGCAGGGAAAACAGGCGCGGTAACGCTTTCCAAGGCGGATGTCGGCCTTGGCAATGCAGATAACACCGCAGACCGTGATAAGCCCATATCAACGGCGGCGCAGGCGGCGCTGAATCAAAAAGCAGATCTTTCAGACGGCAAGGTCAAGGCTGCGCAGCTGCCCTATTTTAACACCAGCTATACGCTGACCATTGACGGCACCCCCATCTACGGCTGCCGTTTTGCCGATGTCAGCGAGGACGGCACCATGACGCTGAACGCGGACGGCAGCGGCGACTGGCTCATCAGCGTCACCGAGGATGAACAAATTGTACTGACAAAAGTTGTGCAGACCGATGAGATTGCAAAAAAGGCGGATCTTTCCGCCGTCTTAACCAAGACCAACGAAACCGCCTTTACACCGACCGAACATTATCAGCCGGCAACCAAAAAATATGTCGATGACGTTGTCAGCGAGGCCGGCGGCGGCGATATGATGAAAACCGTCTACGACCAAAACGGCGACGGCATCGTTGATAACGCCGAAAAGCTGGGCGGTCAGCTGCCGTCCTACTACGCGGCCGCCGCAGCGCTCACGGAGCGCGCACCGCTCTTGCACAGCAGCAGCGGCACGAATTTTGGAGCGGGAACCAAGACCCTTTACGGACACTGCCGCACGGTCGATGATCTTCTGCAGACCGAATACGCGGACGGACTCTCGCTCTCTGCCCATCAAGGCGCCGTACTGGACGGCAAAATTGCCGCCCTGAAGGCCGGCTATCTCACGCCGCCCGCACTGACGGCGGCAACGCCCAGGGGAACCAAAATCGGGATAAGCGGCTGGACGGGGACCGGATTCTTCTGTACCGACACCAATGTACTGTACAAAACAGAGGACAATACCCTCCCAAATTACAACTCGTACACGCGGTTTTGTCTGCGCCCGGCTGATTTATCAAGCCGTTCGTATTTAAACTGGACGCCGTATTATACATCCGGCAGCACGGAGATTGAATTTGTGTGGTCACCGGCACGCGGGCTTTATGAGGCTCTCGTCCCGGTCAAGGACGGCACGGCGGAGGCATATATCAGCACATACATCACATGGAAGTACCATCCGCCCGTTCAAATCCGCTACGGCAAGGCAACCAACTACTTTAACGCATATGATCCGGCCGGTGAATCGCATGACGGTTATACGAATTTTACCATTGCCAAACGTCCGAAGCATAATATCCGCGATTTTTCCGGGATGCTCACAAAATACGATTACGACATTTTGACATGCTACAGCGCAAACTGGAATGTGTTTGAGAACCTGTATGACGATTTAACCGAGACGGAGCGCAGCATGCTGATTCTTGCCTGGGATGTGACCGGGGATGGTTCTGCCCCCGGCGTGGACGCCTTGCATATCGCAAAACGGGTCATCAACCAGATTAAAACGCCGCTGCCGATTGAGATTATCGACAATTTCAGCAATTAAGGGGGTGCTTTTATGAGTCAAAATCTTTATGTAAACTTAAACGATCTCACCACAAGTTCTGCGGCATGTTCTGCGGCAAAGAGCGGACAGACGCTTCACCTCTACACCAAAGAGGGCACCGAGTCCTATGTCCAAAATGCGCTGAAAAACACCGCGGCTTTCACCGTCCAAAACGGTATCACGGGCAGCAGCCTTGTTTTGACCGACCACACCG
>URTH01000172.1 GCA_900550775.1 uncultured Eubacteriales bacterium
TAATCTGCGTTACGCTGCGCGCGCCGGACGACTGGAACGACCATATGCGGCTCTATGACGATTTGTTTGCTGCGTATCACATGTCCCCGGTGATTTGCAGCGGCACGCTCTTAGACGCAATCGCCGTGGAAAACAGCGAGGTCGAGACCCTGCCGGTCACCGCGCCGCGCGATTTTTCTTATCCCCTCTCCGCCGCGGAGGAATGTACGGTGACCCTTACCCTCTCGCCGCCGCTCTCGGCGCCGGTGCATAACGCCGCAGAAAGCGGCAGCATTCACGTTATGCTAAACGGAAAAGAGATCACCAGCATGCCGCTGATTACCGTCGGCGAAGCCAAGCGCTGCAATGTTTTTGAAAACCCGTACGGCATTTTTCACAAAATCACCGACTTTTTGCGCGGTCTGCTTTCCCGCAGCGGTTAAAATCCAAGTCCGCCCAAAATGCAAAATTTCGGCATCTTTCGGCTTGTCACCGATGCGCCGCGCCGCGCCTTGCACCGTCCGCGATTTTGGGTTTTAGATAAAATGCACAAAGAACACCGTCCCGTATTCCGTTCGGACTGGTGATGTATCTTTGAAATTTGTGTTGCAATTCCCTGCAAAATGCGATATAATGGTGCCATATGGCGTAAAATGCCATATGGCTTTTTTGTAAGTTTTTTTCGGAGTTTCTACGATAATATATCGCATTTTCAGGAGGTGTCCGATCATGATGCGATTACAAAAATATTTGGCAAGCTGCGGTGTTGCCTCCCGGCGCGGCGCAGAGGAGCTGATCCGCCGGGGTCGGGTCACGGTAAACGGTGCGGTTGTTACCGAGATGGGAACCCAGGTGGATGAGGAACACGACTGCGTCACCTTTGACGGCGCCGTGGTAAAGCCCGAAAAAAAGATGGTCTATGTCCTCTTAAACAAGCCGGTCGGCTACGTAACCACAGTCTCTGACGATAAAGGCCGAAACACCGTAATGGAACTGGTGCAGGATATTCCCGTTCGGATTTACCCGGTCGGACGGCTGGACTATGACACCGAGGGGCTTTTGCTGATGACCAATGACGGCGATCTGACCTATCGCGTGACCCATCCCAAAAACCAGGTTGAAAAGACCTATGTTGCCGAGGTAACCGGCAACATCACCATGAACACCCTGACGCAGCTGCGCAGCGGCGTTTATTTGGACGGCGTAAAGACCAGCCCGGCTAAGGTAGAGGTCATCGGCGCAACGCAGTTTGGCACCAAGCTTGAAATTACCATACATGAAGGGAAAAACCGCCAGGTACGGCGTATGTTTGAGTCGGTCGGCTGCATTGTCAAGCGGCTGCGCCGCACCAAAGAGGCCGGTCTGATTTTAGGCCATGTTCCCCTCGGCCGGTGGCGGCGGCTGACCGAATCCGAGGTCAACATGCTGAAAAAGATCGGCACCGGCAAAAAGACTTCGGCCGCGTATCGCAGCAGCCGAAGCAAAAAATACCCCAAGAAATAGAATAAATTTATATATAAAGGA
This sequence comes from uncultured Eubacteriales bacterium, assembly GCA_900550775.1. Taxonomy (GTDB): domain Bacteria; phylum Bacillota; class Clostridia; order Monoglobales; family Monoglobaceae; genus Ructibacterium. Next base: position 1,504 of record URTH01000172.1, read on the forward strand.
GGCAACTTCAATGAGTAAGTTGGACGACTTGCAGCAACGGCGCGCTGCCATTGAGCAGGGCGGCGGTGCTGACAAAATCAAAAAGCAGCACAGCAGCGGCAAAAAAACTGCACGCGAACGTCTTACGATGCTCTTCGACGAAGGAAGCTTTGTGGAAATCGATGCTTTTGTAACGCATCGCTGCACAGAGTTTGATATGGCTGACACAAAAGCCCCCGGCGAAGGCGTGGTAACCGGTTACGGTACCGTAGACGGACGGTTGGTTTATGCCTATGCGCAGGATTTTACCGTGATTGGCGGTTCTCTGGGAGAAATGCACGCGGCAAAAATCTGTAAGGTTATGGATATGGCCATGAAGATGGGCGCACCCATTGTCAGCATGAACGATTCGGGCGGCGCACGCATCCAGGAGGGCATTGACGCCCTGGCAGGTTTCGGTGATATCTTCTACCGCAACACCCTGGCATCCGGCGTGATTCCGCAGATCTCCATGATTTTAGGTCCCTGTGCCGGCGGTGCGGTTTATTCCCCGGCCATCTGCGACTTTATCTTTATGGTGGATAAAACCAGCCAGATGTTTATCACCGGCCCGTCGGTCGTAAAGTCCGTCACCGGCGAGGATGTCAGCTTTGAAGAGCTGGGCGGCGCAAAAACGCACGCAACCAAGAGCGGCGTAGCCACCATGGCCTGCCCGGATGAGGAAACCTGTTTTGCCAAGGTCAAAGAGCTTCTCTCCATGCTGCCGGCAAACAATCTGGAAATGGCGCCGCAGTACGAGTGTGAGGACGATTTAAACCGCATTTCGGAGGCGCTTTCTTCCATCGTCCCGGAGGACGGCAACAAGTCCTACGATATCCGCGACATCATCAGCGAAGTGGTGGACGATCGCGCATTCATGGAATTATTCGCAGACTATGCCCAAAACCTGGTAGTCGGCTTTGCCAGAATGAACGGCGCAACCGTCGGCATTCTTGCCAACCAGCCGAAGGTCATGGCAGGATCTCTTGACTGCAATTCCTCGGATAAGGGCGCAAGATTCGTTCGGTTCTGCGACAGTTTCCAGATTCCGATCATCACCTTTACCGATGTACCCGGTTATCTGCCCGGCGTCACACAGGAGCATGACGGCATCATCCGTCACGGTGCAAAGCTGCTTTATGCATTTTCTGAAGCAACGGTTCCGAAAATCAATGTCATTGTCAGAAAGGCATACGGCGGCGCTTACATCGCGATGAACAGCAAGCACCTGGGCGCTGACCTTGTACTGGCTTGGCCGACCGCAGAGATTGCCGTAATGGGTCCTGCCGGCGCAGCCAACATTATCTTCCGTCATGACATTGCCGCAGCAGCCGATCCGATCACTGCACGGCAGGAAAAGATTGACGAATATACCGAAAAGTTCGCAAATCCGTACGTTGCAGCGTCCCGCGGCTATGTGGATGACGTGATTGAGCCGGATTCGACCCGTCCGCGTCTGATCAGCGCGCTGGAGATGCTGATGAGTAAGCGCGAGACCCGTCCCGCCAAAAAACACGGAAACATTCCGCTGTAACGCGTTGCGGAAAGGAGAATGCATATGTCATTGCTAGAAGCACTGGGAGAAGGTTTGCAGGTTACCGTCATCGGTCTTTTGATCGTATTTTCCGTTTTGATTATACTGATGATAATTTTGATGCTGATGAAGGTCGTTTTCTATCGGCCGGATGCAGAGAAAAAGCCGCAAGCGCCTGCCGCTGCGCCCGCGCCCGTTCCGGTCGCTAAGACAGAGCCGGATATGAACGAGGACGAACTGATTGCCGTTTTAACCGCGGCAGTTGCGGCCAGCCTGAACACCTCGACCTATCATTTAAATATCAAATCTTACCGCAGGGTCGAAAACAACTCTCCGGCATGGAGCAAAGCCGGTTTAAGAGACGTGATCGACGCCAGATTTTAAGGAGGAATTCCCATGAGAAAATTTATTATCAATGTAAACGGCAATTCTTATGAAGTAGAAGTGGAAGAAGTCGGCGGCGCACCTTCTGCCCCGGTTTCCGCTCCGGCAGCAGCCCCGAAAGCTGCTCCGAAGGCAGCCGCTGCACCGGCACCGGCCGCAGCAGCAGCTCCGCCGGCCGGCGCAACCAACGTGACGGCGCCGATGCCCGGTAACATTGTATCGGTTAAGGTTAAAGTCGGCGACAGCGTAAACGCCGGCGATGTGCTCTGCGTTTTAGAGGCCATGAAGATGGAAAACGAGATTATGGCACCGCAGGCCGGCAAGGTTGTTGCAGTCAGCACCTCGGCAGGCAGCGCAGTTGCTACCGGTGACGTTTTGGTATCTCTCGGCTGATTGCGCGATGAGTTCCACTTATAGGAAAGGGTGATATTGTGTTACAGAGTATTCTGGACTTCTTGGGCAGTACAGGTATCGCCGCAATGGTAATCAATGC
>URTH01000173.1 GCA_900550775.1 uncultured Eubacteriales bacterium
AAAGATTTCTTTCCAGTTCATCTTTCAGTGCCAGAAGCATTTCTGCACATCGCTCGAAGAAACGATTCTGCCCCTGTGGTTCCTCCATCGGAAACTCGCTTTCTGCAATACTCACACGAAACATAAAGCTGTCGGATGCCTGGTTCAGCCGTTCTTCAAATGCCTCTGCACCCATGTTTTTGATAAACTCATCCGGGTCTTTGTAGGGTTTCAGATCAACAACTCTTGAATTCACTCCCGCTTCCCGAAGAATCGGAATTCCACGAAGTGCCGCCCGAATGCCAGCCTCATCACTGTCATACAGAAGCAATACTTCCTGGGTATACCGTTTCAAAAGACTGGCATGGCCTGATGTCAGTGCAGTTCCAAGCGACGCCACCGCATTGGTAAATCCCGCCTGATGCATGGAGATCACATCCATATATCCTTCACACAGGATCAGATAATTTTTTCTCGTGGTTCTTGCAACATTCAGCCCGTACAGATTCCGGCTTTTATCAAAGATCGTAGTCTCCGGCGAGTTCAGGTACTTTGCGCCGCTCCCGTCGCCCGTCATCACGCGGCCGCCAAAGCCGATAATCGCGCCCTGGACGTTGATGATCGGAAAGATGACACGCCCGTCATGAAAGACGTCGTAATAGGAGCCGTTCTCCCTTGATTTGGCAAGCCCGGCCTCATAAACCTCATGCGCTTGATAGCCCTTTTTTGCGAGATGATCCAGCAGATTGGACCAGCCCTCCGGGGCAAAGCCCAGCCCGAACTTTTTGATGGTGGCATTGGTAATGCCGCGTTTTTTCAGGTACTGATAGGCCGCCTCTCCCTTTGGGTTTGCCAGGTTTTCAAAAAAATAGCGTGCGGCCGCGGTATTGATCTCATAAATGCGCTGCCGCTTATCGGCCGCCGCGGCACGTTTTTTCTGATCCTCCAAAGAGCCGAATTCCGGGATCGGAACATGGGCGCGGTCTGCCAGATATTTTAAGGCGTCCTGAAAATCCAGATTTTCAATCCGCATGATAAAATCAATCGCGTTGCCGCTTGCGCCGCAGCCAAAGCAGTAAAACAGCTGCTTTTCCGGCGAGATGGAGAGGGAAGGTGATTTTTTGTCGTTATGAAAGGGGCAAAGCGCAGCATAGCGTGAACCGACGCGTTTTAGCTTTGCATACTCGGAGACAAGCTCCACCAGTTCGTTTTTCTCCAAAACCTCTTGCTTAAAGTCCTGAAAATCCTGTGCCATGCCCTCACCCCCTATCAGCGCAGACCAAGCGGTATGGTATGCTTTGTGCGGTATCATCCGCTCTCAAAGTATATAAATTCGACACCGTTTGCCGATTTCCTCTTTTTGATCGGAATTACCGTGCCCAAAAGGAGGGAATATACAGCTCGGTGAATTTGGAGACGGCAAAACGGTCGCTCATCCCGGCGATGTAGTCACGGATCTGTACCTCAACATCATCGCTCATGCTGGCGTTTTTGCTGCTTCTTGGGATCAGCTCCGGCTGCTTGCGGTACGCCTCGTAAAGCCCCTCCAGGACGCGGCAGGCTTTTTGTTCCTCGCACTGCGGCTTGGAAGAAACGTAAACCCGTTCAAACATAAAGGCGCGAAGCCCCATCATGGCATCAAAAACGTCATCTTCCATTTTGATGGTGTCATGATCCATGCTGGCGCGGATCACCGCCCAGATCAGGGTGTTGATCCGCTGCGAATGCCGTGCGCCCAAAACACGGGTATAGCGCTTTGGTATATCGTATTCGGTCAGCACGCCGCCGCGCACCGCGTCGTCGATATCATGGTTGATATAGGCGATTTTATCGGCCAGCGCGACAATCTGTCCCTCCGGCGTGCTTGCCGTTTTGCCGCCGGTGTGACACAGAATCCCGTCCCGTACCTCATAGGTAAGATTGAGTCCGCCGGGGCGTTCTAAGACATCGACCACGCGCAGACTTTGTTCGTTATGCCGAAAGCCGTGCGGACAGATGCGGTTTAACACGTTCTCTCCCATATGGCCAAACGGCGTGTGACCCAAATCGTGTCCCAGCGCGATGGCCTCGGTTAAGTCCTCGTTCAGCCGCAGGGCGCGTGCAATGGTGCGTGCAATCTGCGAAACCTCCAGCGTGTGCGTCAGCCGGGTGCGATAGTGGTCGCCCTCCGGCGATAAAAAGACCTGGGTCTTGTGTTTGAGCCGCCGAAAGGCCTTGGCGTGGATAATCCGATCCCGATCCCGCTGAAACGCCGTCCGCAGCGGACATGGCTCTTCCTCATGCTCGCGGCCGCGGCTCTCGGCGCTCTTGGCCGCGTATGGCGAGAGCAGCACTTTTTCCTGTTCTTCCGTTACTTCCCGAAGATTCACCGGTCATCGCCTCCTTACCTTATTTATTTCTACAAAAAGAGACGGATTCCTTTTTTCTTTATTGACAAAATCCGAAATTTATACTAACATAACAGTTAGACTGATAAAAAGGGAGAAAAATTATGCAAAACGCACCAAGCCTGACACCGAGACTGCAAGAGATCGCGGACGCTGTTGCGCCGTGCCGCTGCGTTGCGGATATCGGCACGGATCATGCTTATCTGCCGGCGTACCTTTGTGCAAAGGGAGTCTGCGCGTCCGCAATCGCCTCTGACATACGCGCAATGCCGCTTGAGAGCGCCAAGGAGACGATTGTGCGTTATCATTTGGGCGATCGGATCGAAACCCGTCTCGGCGGCGGCGCGTCCACGCTTTTGCCGGGAGAGGCGGACGCCATTGTGATTGCCGGCATGGGCGGACTGATGATTGCACAGATTTTAAAGGATGACGCTGCGGTCTTTCAAAAGGCGGAACAGATCTTGGTTCAGCCGATGAGCTCGGTTTATGAGCTGCGGACGCTGCTTTGGGAATATCACTATCGGATCGCGCGCGAATGGCTGAGCCGCGAGGGTGAAAAGCTGTATCACATTATGGCGATCGCACCGGGAAGAGAAGAAGAAAAACCCAGCGAATGGGAGCTTTTTATGGGGCGCAGCCTTTTGAAAGAGAGGCCGCAGTACTTTGCGGATTATTGGGCGCAGCAGAAAAAAAGGCTGGAGGAAAAGCACCGCGGACTTTTGCGCGCCAAGACGATTGATGAAAAGGAGTTGCAGCGCACCGAGGCGATGTGTCGGATGCTGCACAAAACGGAGGAGGATATGGGATGGTAAAGGTTTCTGATATTATGGAGGCAATGGAGCGCTTGGCGCCGCCGGCACTGGCCGAGAGCTGGGATAACGTGGGGCTGATGACCGGGGATCGGGATCAGCGGGTCACCACGGTGTTTGTCTGTTTGGACGTGACCTCGGATAACGTGCGGCGTGCTGCGGAATGCGGCGCGGATTTGATTATTTCGCATCATCCGCTGATTTTTACGCCGCAAAAACGGATTGTGGAGCAGGATATCACCGGCAGCATTTTGCGGAACCTGATTCGCAGTGATATTTCGGTTTACAGTGCGCACACCAATTTAGACCATGCGGACGGCGGTATGAACGATGCGCTGGCTGCACGTCTGGATTTGACCGAGGTGCGCCGCTTTTTGGAGAGTGAGTGTGTGGACGAGACCGGCGCGCCGATATTGAATATCGGCCGGGTCGGCATGCTGAACGCGCCGATGGAGATGGCGGATTTTGCGGATATGGTACGGGATTTGCTCGGCTGCCGGAGTCTGCGCTATGTGGGTGCGCCGGAGGATATCGTAAAAACCGTGGCCGTGTGCAGCGGTGCCGGCGGTGACGGCATTTACAGTGCGTACCACGCCGGTGCGGATGTATATGTGACCTCCGATATCCGGCATCATGAGGCACAGCTCGCCTTTGAGCTGGGTATCAATCTGATTGACGCCGGCCATTTTGAAACAGAGCATATCGTATGCTCCCTTTTGACGGGCTATTT
>URTH01000174.1 GCA_900550775.1 uncultured Eubacteriales bacterium
GTGCGTAAATCTCCTTTAAAATCTGTTTGGCGATGATCGACTCCTTCTGCGTGAGTTTCTCACGCAGCGCCACAAAGAAGTCCCGCGCCTTTGCAATGGAAAGGCTGCATACCTCGTGAATATTTTTGCCGTCAATCGTCACTGCCAGCGTCTCTTTGCGCAAACGGGTACCACCGCAGTCGGGGCACGGCATGTTTACCATAAAGGTTTCGATTTCCGCCTTTGCCCACTCCGAGTTGGTCTCGCGGTGTCTGCGCTCTAAGTTATGAATCACGCCCTCAAACCGCGCAAGCTGCATTCCCTTGGCATACTTGCGGTCGTAGGTCAGCTTGATTTTTTCATTGCCCGTACCGTAGAGAATCTTATCCAAAATCCCTTCCGGCAAATCCCGAATCGGCGTATCGAGCGAGAATCCGTAGTGCGCCGCCATGCCCTCATAGTACATCCGCGAAATGCTGCCTGGTTCCGTTCCGCTCCAGCCGCTGCCTAAAATCGCGCCCTGGTTGATGCTGAGGCTCCGATCCGGGATCACCAGGTCGGGGTCGATCTTGACAATATTGCCAAGCCCGGTACAGGTCGGACACGCACCGTACGGCGTATTGAACGAAAACATACGCGGTGTCAGTTCTTCAATACTGATGCCGCAGTCGTCACAGGCATAGTTCTGGCTGAAATACAGGGTATCGCCGCCGATAATATCCACAAACGCAAGTCCGTCCGCCATCTGCAGTGCCGTCTCCATGGAATCGGTCAGCCGTTTTTCCATTCCCTCTTTCACGACAAGGCGGTCTACCACAATCTCAATGGTGTGTTTTTTTTGCTTGTCCAGCCTGGGGATTTCCTCGCCCAGCTCCAGCATCTCACCGTCAACTCTCACTCTTACAAAGCCTTTCTTTCTGGCGTCCTGAAAGGTTTTGACAAATTCGCCCTTCCGTCCGCGTGCCACCGGCGCCAAAATCTGGAACTTGGTTTTCTCCGGCAGCGCCTTGACCGCGTCCACAATCTGATCGATCGACTGCGGCTTGATCTCCTTGCCGCACTTCGGACAGTGCGGTACACCGATACGCGCAAACAGCAAGCGGATATAGTCATACACCTCGGTAACCGTCCCGACGGTCGAGCGCGGATTTCGGCTGGTCGTTTTCTGATCGATCGAAATCGCCGGTGAAAGCCCCTCAATCGACTCCACGTCCGGCTTTTCCATCTGTCCCAAAAACTGTCTTGCGTATGCCGACAGGGATTCCACATAGCGGCGCTGCCCCTCGGCATAAATCGTCTCAAACGCCAGCGAAGACTTGCCGGAGCCGCTCAGGCCGGTTAAAACAACCAGCTTGTCCCTGGGAATCTTCACGTCAATGTTTTTTAAGTTATGCTCTTTTGCACCTTTTACTACAATATATTGATTTTCCATCACATATCCTCCTGTGCCTCAAGCCTTCTGATTTCATCACGAATCTGCGCCGCAAGCTCAAACTGCAGCAGCTCTGCCGCCTTCTTCATCTCCATTGTCAGTTCTGCAACGGTCTTTGCGCTATCCGGCGTCTCCTCACGCTTACCCTTGCTTCTCGGTACCGTGACTGCCTGGGTTGCCTCAATCACCTCGTGCACCTCTTTGCGGATCGTCTTTGGCGTGATGCCGTGCGCCTCGTTAAAGGCCTTTTGCAGCTGCCGCCGCCGATTGGTCTCGGTGATCGCAACGTCCATCGATCTTGTCACCGTATCGGCGTACATGATTACCGTTCCCTCCGCATTGCGGGCAGCACGGCCGATCGTCTGAATCAGCGAGGTCTCGCTGCGCAAAAAGCCTTCCTTATCGGCGTCCAAAATGGCAACCAGCGATACCTCCGGGATATCCAGCCCCTCACGCAGAAGGTTGATCCCCACCAAAACATCAAATACGCCCAGCCGCAAATCACGAATAATCTCCATACGCTCGATGGTGTGGACGTCCGAATGCAGATACCGCACCTTGACGCCCATTTCCTCCAGATACTCCGTCAGCCGTTCCGCCATCTTTTTTGTCAGCGTGGTTACCAGAACACGCTCATCTCTTTCGGTTCGCGCACAGATTTCGCCGTACAGATCATCGATCTGCCCGGTGATGGGACGCACGGAAATCTCAGGATCCAAAAGCCCGGTCGGACGGATAATCTGCTCTACAATCTGCGTGGACTGCTCCTTTTCAAAATCGGCCGGCGTCGCGCTGACAAAGACCGCCTGATTCAGCTTGGCGTAAAACTCGTCAAAGGTCAGCGGACGGTTATCAAACGCCGACGGCAGCCGGAACCCGTACTTTACCAGATTCTCTTTTCGGGAATGGTCGCCGGCAAACATGGCGCGCACCTGCGGCAGGGTAACATGGGATTCGTCCACAAACAGTAAAAAGTCGTCCGGAAGATAATCGATCAGCGTAAACGGCGGACTTCCCGGCGCACGGCCGCTGATATGGCGCGAGTAATTCTCGATTCCGTTACAAAATCCCGTCTCGCGCATCATTTCAATATCGTAATGCGTGCGCTGCTCCAGCCGCTGCGCCTCAATCAGCTTGTTTTCGCTGCGGAGGTATTTCAGCTGCGCGGCCAGCTCTTCTTCGATGCTTTCAATCGCCTTTTCCCGCTTTTCCGCCGTGGTGACGTAGTGCGACGCCGGGTAAATTGCCACATGCTTGCGCTCTGCGACCATTTCGCCGGTTACCGGATTAAAGTCGCAGATCCGCTCCACCTCGTCTCCGAAAAACTCCACGCGTACGGCCAGCGACGAAGAATCCGACGGAAATATATCCAGCACATCGCCGCGCACCCGAAACTTGTTTCTGACAAAGTTCATCTCATTGCGCTCATACTGAATCTCGATCAGCTTGGCAATGACCTCGTCACGATCCTTTTCCATGCCCGGCCGCAAGGATACCACCATGTTGTTGTAGTCAATCGGATCGCCCAGACCGTAGATACAGGAGACGCCGGCCACGATAATCACGTCCCGGCGTTCAAACAGTGCCGCCGTGGCACTGTGCCGCAGTTTATCGATTTCCTCATTGGTGGAGGCATCTTTTTCAATATAGGTGTCCGAATGCGGAATATACGCCTCCGGCTGGTAGTAGTCGTAGTACGAGACAAAATATTCAACCGCATTATGCGGAAAGATCTCCTTAAACTCACTGCAAAGCTGCGCCGCAAGCGTCTTGTTGTGCGCCAGAACCAGCGTCGGCTTTTGCACCTTTTCAATCACGTTTGCCATGGTAAAGGTTTTTCCGCTGCCGGTAACCCCCATCAGCGTCTGAAACCGATCGCCCCGCAAAATTCCGTCCGCAATCTTCCCAATCGCCTCCGGCTGGTCTCCGGCCGGCCGATATTTTGATACGACCTGAAACTGCATCCTTGCCACCTCCGTATTGTCATTTCGACAGGATTCATAATTTTTGATTATAGCATACCCTATCTTGCGATTTCAAGTGTTTTCAAAAACTTTCTGCAAAAATCTCCTCCCTCCGTTTCCAGAAAATACCTCTGTTTCTTCTTTTTTTCATCACTTCAAAAATTGCGTATACTTTCTTTTGGTACGGACGGATGAATTTTGTGGAATTTTTTTTGAAAAATCCTTGACAAATACCAACACTCGTGCTATTCTATCCATAAAGGTTTTAGCACTCTATGAAAGTGAGTGCTAACAAAACACTTTTTGGAGATGATACTATGGCATTGGATGATCGAAAAAAATCAATATTGCGTGCCATTGTGGAAGGCTATATCCAAAACGCGGAACCGGTCGGCTCCAGAAGCATTGCCAAAAACACAGATTTGAATCTGAGCGCCGCCACCATCCGCAACGAGATGGGCGACCTGGAGGAGATGGGATTTCTGGTACAGCCGCACACCTCGGCCGGGCGGATT
>URTH01000175.1 GCA_900550775.1 uncultured Eubacteriales bacterium
AGAATCCGAGGCCGCCGAAACAATATCCTTAACTGCCCAGTGATCCGCCGGTACATCGGTAAAGGTGTTTTCGTCCTTCACCTCGCCGCGGCCGATCACACGGTTAAAGAGCGTCACCGTCTCGGCACGGGTCACATCGCTGTCCTTGCGGAATGTTCCGTCCTCATAGCCGCGGAAGATACCGCCCTCTACCAGGGCGCTGAACATATCGTCCAAGGATTCCATGGATTCTCCGTTTTTGAGGATATAAAGAATCTTTGCAAGCTCCACACGGCGAATCGGCCGATCCTCCTCTGCAATCGAGGAATAGTCGTACTGCCGTGCCAGCCTTTTTGCCATGGTCAGCGCGTCCTTCACTGTGACCGGATCCTCCGGTCCAAAGGCGCCGTCGCCGTAACCTTTAATATAGCTTGCATCCTCAGCATGGATATCTCTTTGATAATCCGCCGCGGTCTGAAAACTGCATTCCGCACGGCCGGACAGAGACTTTCCTGCCATAGATTTTACATCGGCCAGTTCTGCCGTATAGATCGCGCCCTCTTCCAGCTTATCGGAGAAGGGTACAATATACACCTTGGTCGGATCGTTTGCGTCCTTAAACGCATGCTGAATCAGATCAGAATTTCTCTCGCCGTTAAACAAAACCATGCTCTTGTCCACAAAATCGACACGGCGGTTAAAATTCATAGTAATGACCGGCACGGTTCCGGCCGGCACAACATTGCCGCCAACCACCGACGCACTCTCCATCACAAGGTCTACGTTTTCGTCATCGCTGATACCGGAATCGACATCCACGGTTACCTCTTTATCCGGCATGGTAAAGAAATATTTCCCATCTTTCTCTTCCAACTCCTTGCCATCGACCTTTACGGCGTGAATGGTGCTCACGGAGTCCGGCGTAACCTCCAGGGTAATTTCCGATCCGGCAGCGCCCAGGTTCTCGACGAGCTTTTCGCTGCTGTTGATGACAACGTTTGCGTGCTCCGTAGTGTTCACATGAATGGTGTGATACTTGGCATCAATTGCGCTCGCCTTGGTATAACCGTAAATTTCGTGTATCTGAATATCGCCGAGCCACGGCTGCATATCACGAATTGCCATACGGATATATTTTGCCGTCACAGGTTTTGTAAGCTCAAATTCATAAAACGGACGAACACCGTTGGAATCGTCCCAAAGCGTGGCGCTGACAACCTCGGTTTGCAGCTTTCCCTCTAAGGTATCTGCCTGATAAACCAATTCCCAGGAGTTATCCGCGCCGGTATCGCTGACGTAGATTTCAAATCCCTCAGCCCAGGCTCTGGTCGGCTTATCTTTATACATCACCGGGCCGTCCTGATAGGGGGTACCGGTTTCCCAGAATACTTTTAATTTCTCCAGTGGAACCGGAACCGTGGTCGAAATGTCCATCAGAACAATATAGTCATTGCCCGTCTTTCCGTTTACATCGTAAAGCGGAATCCCGTCGTACATTTCCGTTCCCGTGGTTGTAATAATATTTCGATCAAAGACGCTGTCACCCTCGCGCACCAAAGAAGTATTCTTCTGCGGCTTCATTCCAGTTGATGATTTGACATCAAAATCCGCATTATAAACATTAAATACGTCTACCATCTCTTCTTCCGCCGAAACCGCTGCGGGAACCGCTGTCACAACTCCGGCTGCCACTGTGAGCGCTGTCAGATACGACAGGGCTCTCTTCCATTTCATTTTCATCGTAATCCTCCATTTCCGACTTGACACAGAAAATCGCACCCCTTTATGTAATTTTCTGCGCCTAACCTTTCACTGCGCCATCTGCCAGACCTGATACAAAATATCGGTTTGCAATCGCAAACACAAATAAAACAGGTACCAACGCAATCACAGTCCCGGCCAACATCAAATTCCACTGTGACGCACCCTGACCGGAATTTTTCAGCGCCATAATTCCCACAATTAACGTTTGCTGCTCCGGTCTGGTTAAGGTAAACATCGCAGGCATCAGATAGCTGTTCCAGCTATAATTAAAGGTCAGTACCGCAATCGTTGCCATAACCGGCTTTAAAAGCGGTAAAATGATTCTAAAGAATATCCCTGTAAAGCTACAGCCGTCAATCTTTGCGGATTCATCCATTTCTCTCGGCAGAGATCCGACAAAGCTGCGTACCAGATACATATTGACAATTGGAATACCAAAACAGGTAATCACCAAAAGTCCTACCAGGGATTTGTTCAAATTCAGCAGTGAAAGGACTTCAAACTGCGGATAAATCGTAATCGAACCCAGCGAAATAAACATCAATGAAGAAAAAACAGCAAAAATCAGTTTCTTTAACTTAAATTCGCCGCGCTCAAACACATATCCGGTGACCGCCGAGGTCAAAAGCGTAATCAAAACGGACGCTACGGTAAACCATGTACTGTTAAAAAACATCTGGCCGACCCGCAGCACATCCGATGTCCATGCCGTCACGTAGTTGTCAAACGTCCAATGCTCCGGAAAAATTCGTTCCGGATTTGCCATGATTTCTACATTTGTCTTAAATGAAGACGCAATGACATAAAGCAAAGGGAACAGCATAATCACTAAAATGATGCTTAAAAACAGATAAATCAGAATCTTTCGGAAAGGACTGATTCTTCCTTCGTTCATGCTTACACCTCCATTTAATATAATTCAGAAACCTTGCGTGTGGAACGCATATACAAAATGCCGATTGCCGCGCAGATAATCGAAGAAATAATGCTGACCGCGCAGCCGTAGCCGACATTGACGACACTGCTTCCGGACGCAAAGCCCGGCAGAAACATTTTGATAACATAAGCTTCTGCCGTCAAGGTTTTTCCGGCCGGGGCGCCGTTGGTCATGACGATGATATATTCCCCGACGCGCAACGTACCGTTGATCGCGAGCAGCAGAATTGTCTGAAACACCTTCGCGATCATGGGCACTGTAATTTTGAAAAACTTGGTACAGGCTCCGGCGCCTTCCATGTCCGCTGCTTCGTAGAGCTCACGCGGGACATTGGACAGCGCCGCTGTAAAATAAACAACATTGGTTCCGAGGTTCGACCAAATACCGCCCAGGATCAAAACAAACATTGCCGTCCATTTTCCGCCGAACCAATCGATCGGTGCATTGATGATACCCAGCTTGGAAAGCCACGCATTGGCAAGGCCAAACACATCAAAAATGTTTGAAAAAATGATACCTACAATTGCCACACTGATGACGCAGGGCAGGTAGTAGAGGTTCCGGAAGAAATTGGAACCTCTAAGCCCTTTACTGAGTATCGTTGCAATAATCAGTGCAAGCGGAATCTCAATCGGTACCTTAATCAGTAAAAACTGAAGCGTTACCAGCCATCCGCGCCAATAGTCGCCGCCCTTAGTAAAGAGCGTCACAAAGTTATCAAATCCGACAAAGCGCGTATGATTGGGAATCATATCGTAAAAGTAGAACGCTTTCAGCGCCGACCATATCAGCGGATAAATGGTGAATACCAAAAACCCGATAATCGGAAGAGACAACAACAGGTAGCACTGTATCTGATCGGAACTCTTTATTTTGGCAAGCAGCGGAACCCGATCTGCTTTTTTGTTTTCTTTTCTCTTTACTGCCTCCAACGATGAATCGCTCCTTCGATGATTATCTAGTTAACTGCCAATCCGGATAGATAAACGGCGTCGGATCATAATCCGGGTGAAGCTCTTTATATTTTGCGACGCCGTCATTCTGCTTCTTTTCATAATCCTTAAAGATCTTTTCTACCTCGGACGGAGAGGACGTTTCGCTCAGCATCTCAACGCAAAGGTCGCTCATTGTTTTTTCACCGGTCATGTCACTCTTTACGGTCAGCGGCGGGCACTTGCTAAATGCTGCAAAGCTTGCAA
>URTH01000176.1 GCA_900550775.1 uncultured Eubacteriales bacterium
AATCGGCATTTACAATATTTTTTGCGTAACAGCCGGAAATGGTTGCGTTTCCGTCCGCAATGCCGACAATGGAACCGATACATTCCCGATAGTTGTTTGTTGCCGAGTTGAACACAACATTTTCTACGCCCAGGTTTTTTATGACGGCATTTTTGCTTATATAACCAAAAATACCTGCGGCAATCTGCCATTCGTCGATTTGATCGGACGGCGGCGCGATCAGTTTATAGTTTTTGATAATATGCCCGTTGCCATCAAAGATTCCCATAAACGGGCTGCTGTACGAGCCGATAAAGTTACTAAATCCGGCATGCTCCAAATCAATATCGTTTGCCAATTGGTAATATACACCGTCCGTGTTTTCTGCAGTTGACATTTCGATAAGATGAAAATTGTTTTTGATAAGAAACGGGTCGCTTTCTGTGCCGGAACCGGAAAGCTCTTCGGGCGCGGATTCCCAGACCAACGCGGGATAGCCGCCGTATGCCGGGATACCCTTTTTGAATGCGGATCCTAAATCCGTGTATTTGTCTTTTAACTGTGCATCGGTAATTTGTTTTCCGGCCGCAATGTTGATGTTTGCATACCAATTGTGGTTGATACAATAGGAGTTTTCGACACTCACTGCATGGTTCTCAGCGGCGTATGTCGCTAAGTTTGCGGTGGAGTAGCAGTTGGCAAGTTTCGCAAATGTTTCAAGTCTGCCGACAACGCCGGCCTCGGTGGCGCAGCAATCGTTCATCTCGGAAAAATTGACACAATAAGAGTTTGTGATTGTCACGCCCTCGCCATTGGCTCTTCCAAGAATGCCGCCGCCTATGCCGATATGGACAGGCAGTGTATCAAAGGTTATGTTTCTGACAAATACATTGTCGATGCCGGCATTGCCGACTGCTTCGCCTGCCAAGCCGCCGGCATACACGTCCCAGCCATAAGAATCCTTGCCGAATACGGTTATTCTTTCCAAACCAAGGTTTTTGATGACCGCATTGCCGCCGATGGTGCCGAATAAGCCGGTGCCGACATAGGATTGAGAAGCGTAGGTAGGAATTTTGAAGTTAGAGATGATCTTGCCGTTTCCGTCAAAAGTGCCGGAAAAAGGGATATCTTTTGAACCGATGCTGTCAAACCACACCTCGCCTTTAAGGTCGATGTTTTCGGTCAGCCGGTAAAGTCTCCCCTTGCCGCCGTTGCCGCTTTTGTTAATTTCCTGTGCAACGGCAATCAGTTCATCTGCCGTTGCAATCAGAATCGGGTCGGCATTGCTGCTTTCTGCCGCAAAAACGGCAGGAGTCAGTGAAATAATGAGCGCAAGAGAAAGAAAGATACAGATCATTTTTTTCATAATGAGACCTCCGATAACATGTGATTTATGATATATTTCATTTTGTTGTTTTTTACTGTTTAACATTGACCAAGCCAGGAAGTCTGCGTTAGCGAACACCGCATGGGGTTCGACTCTACAATATTCGTCAGATTCATTGTATCATACCGAATGGTTTCTTGAAAAGTTTAAAAAATATATGCTTTCTCATAAAGCGGATGCTTTTTCTGCGCTGCCCATAAAAAAACCGCCTGCCGGGATATGCCCCGGCAAGCGGCAATGCAACAAAATCATTTTCTTACGAGTAGACGTTGTCAAAGGTGTTATAGTATAACCCCAGCGACTTCATATAGGTGTCATAGTGACCCAAGGAGCGAATCCCGGTCGTGGTTTTATTCACTACCAGATAGGTTGCGCCGCCCTCGTTATGGGTGATACCACTGAACGCAACTACAATCCCGGCGGGGTTTTCGGTTCCGAACTGCTCCAGCCAGTAAGCGGAAATATATTCTCCGTAAGCGGTGTTGTCGGACATGGACGTCTTAGTCGGCGTACAGAACGGAATCCGGTCATAGTCGCCGTCCTGATTCATCTGCAGCGAGCGCAGGTAAAACGTGCCGCTTGCATTATCCCGGATAATCACGCCGTAGACGCTGCACAGCGTCCCCTCCGGCTGCACGTTAATCTCTTTCAGACTGAGCTGGTTTTCGGTCACCGCTTTGGGGATAATGGTTGCGGTGCGGTTGGGGTTGTCCCACTGAATGTCCGCGGAAAATGCCTCCGAAATGGCACGAACCGGCACATAGGTACGATCATTTTGAATGGTTGCGGCAACGTCCATCTCGACATTGTCGATCAAAGATGCCTTGCCGTCCGTGATGCGGTAGCGACCCATCATGTTGTTGCCGATCTGTAGGGAGAGCAGGGCGTCATAACGTACGATCTGGATCCGCTTGTCATCGTTAAACCAGTAAACGGTGGCGTCCAGTGCCTCCGATACGGCGCGGAGCGGCAGCATCAAGCGGTTGTCGATAATGATCGGCTCTGCGCCGTCGGCAAATTCCAAACGGTCACCGACCACGACCTGATTTTCCGCCGCAAAGGCGTGGGGTGCTGCCAAGGTTCCGGCCAGCATACAGCATGCCAAAATTCCTGCTATTTTCTTCATATTTCCTCCTGACTGCAAAAAGACGCTGCCGTGCGGCGGTATCCTTTTGCTGTAAAGCCTGCCTTATTTTTTAAAGCTGATTCATTTTCTTCATTATAACGCACCTTTTGAAAAAAAGCAACCGGAATTTCACGGAAATAGCAAAAAGCATGAGACAAAATACGATGTTTTTCTGATTGGTTCTTTGTTTTCTTCCGTTTTTCAGAAAAAGAAAAACCGCCCGGCCGCATTCCGTTTGCGGCCGGACGGGGACAGAGCGGAACCCTGCCGAAAAAGGCAAAATGTTCAGGCGGAAGGACGGTTCATCTTAAACATGGCTCTTAAAATCCCGCGGAGTATTTTCGGCGCTTTGACAACTACAATTTGCATAATGATCTCCTTTCTCACACGAAACGGCTATTTTTTTAAGATTGCGCGGATCCCCAAAAAGATCAGGATGCAGCCAAAGAGAAAAATCAGCAGGTAGTAAGGGATGATATAGCCGAGCAAAATGCCGGCGCCGACCGAAATCAAAATTACCCCGATTCCTCTGCACCGCTGCGGTCTGCAGCAGCATCTGCGATTTCTCCACATGGCAGCGTCCCCTCCTTTGCGAAAATCCGGCATGACACTTCATCTACTTTACTATATGGAGAACTTTTAAAATGGTGCCTGGCTGCACGGGATTTTTCACCATGTGTTAAAAGCGGAAATCTCTGCGGTTGGAATTTTTGATATCTTCGATATGCTCCCTCGCGATGGCACGTGCCTTTTCGTTCGGAATCTTTAAAAGCTCTTGCTCAATCATGGCAAAGCCGACTTCTTTTGTTTCCTCCGAGGCGTAGTCAACCAGGTATTCGGTCAGGGTCATCAGCGCGTTCGGGTGACAGCAGTTTTGAATCTGTCCCGTTTTGCACAGGCTCATAAACCGGTCGCCCGTGCGTCCCTCGCGGTAACAGGCGGTGCAAAAGGACGGAATATGCCCGGTCGTCATCAGCCAGCGTACCACATCGTCCAGCGTCCGCTGATCCGATACGTCAAACTGCTCCGAGTCGTGCGGACGTTCTTCTTCGCAATAGCCGCCGACCGAGGTGCGTGACGCGCCGCTGATCTGTGAGATGCCGAGGTCAAGGACGCGGCCGCGCACCGCCTCGCTCTCTCTGGTCGAGATAATCATGCCCGTGTACGGCACGGCGATACGGATACAGGCGATGATTTTTGCAAACAGCTCGTCCGACAGACTGTTGTCAAAGACGTTCGGGTCAATATCGTCGGCATGCTTGATCCGGGGTACGCTGATGGTGTGCGGCCCAACGCCGTGCGCCTGATGATGACCATCCGCCCGCGCCGGGAGCTGGTGCGTGTGCTGCT
>URTH01000177.1 GCA_900550775.1 uncultured Eubacteriales bacterium
AAAATATTGCAGGAACCTCTGCCCCGCTCATTCCCATAGCAATCGAGAGATCGATATCGTGCGCCAACGCCGCATCATCCGGCGCCGTATAGATACCATCCGGATAAAATCCCTGATTCGGAACCGGACGCTGAAACAGATGAGGAAAACACGCACGGACAAAACGGCGCTTTTTCATCAGTTACCCCAGATCGGAATGGGCAGTACCGCCGAGGTGATTCTGCCCGCCGCGCCTGCTTTCGCATAAATTTGATTCGCAGTATGCACCGTCTCACCCACCGTAATCCGCACATCTGCATACGCTGTCGGCGAAGCGTTATTGGGCTGCGGCAAATACATGCTGATATCCGTTCTGTCGGCGCTCCACCCCTCCGGGAGAGAAATCGCAATATTTAAATATTTGGGATCCGGCATCATATTTTTAAATACAAAGGTCAGCGTTAAGGTGTCGCCCGGCGCGACAATGCAGCGGTCAAACTCCACCCTGCCCTTTGCATAGACCAAATCGGGAAAATCGATGGAAAGCCCGGTGCGCGGAATCTCAAAATCGCAAATTTCCAAAGCGCCGATTTCCTCACGTTCCGTCTCGCCGTCCGTAAACGCAGCATATACCCGATACGCCTTCAGCACCGACGGCAGCAGCTCCGCAACTCTTCTTGTCAGTTCCGTACAGCTCCGCGGCCGCCTCGTATAGGACATATCAATCGCCACCGATGTGATACTGTCCCCGATATATTCTGCCCAGTCATCAGGCACAAAACGGCTGCCGTGCATGATTCCCATGATAGAGCCGACGGTTGCGCCGGTACAATCGGTGTCATCACCGCAGTTAATGGCATGGATCATCGACTTTTTATAATCTCCCTCACCGTAGAGAAGTCCCAGTATCACAAATGCGACGTTGGCCGGCGCCTGGAACCAGCCAAGATCCTCCGTCTCCTTAACGACCGCATTTCTTGCCGTTTTAAAATCTGTCTTATCCAGGTAAAGACGCACGGCAAGTCTGACGCTTTTTGCCACTCTCGAATCCTCCGGGATATAGGAAAGTCCGACATTGATCAGCTTTTTGACATCGGTTTCAAAAAAAGCGGCGCTTTCCATCGCGGCAACAAACATTGCCGCATAGGTTCCCTCTCCCATGCCGTGATCGACGCACGCGTCCCGATAGGCGTATTCCGCGGCATACTTCGGAAATCCCGGGAAAAGGCATGCCCACACCTCGGTTCTAATCCACGCACCGTTGGAGTTTTTCCATTTTTCATTGTGGTACTCGCCGGAATAAGGCGGCGCAATGCCAAGCTTCATATTAGCCTTTGCAATTCCGTATTCGTTCCAGTGCGGCACAATATAATTGAGCCAGTATTCTCCCAAAAGCTGCGGCGTTATGTTTCGGATGCCCCGATCCTCCACCGCACAAAGCCAGATCAGCTGCAAGTCCAGATCATCGTTTGCAAGCGGCTCTCCTTTTGGAGAAGAAAATCCGCTAATATCCAGCATTTCGCGCTTTCCCTCATAGGGGGTTCCCATAGTTCCGCCGATATTCTTTCCCGTCCAGCACGCGTGTACCCTGTCATAATACATTTCTCTATTGATTTTCATGATTTAACCTCCGCATCTCAGCCTCATCCATCCGCCCGAAAAGGCGGAATTTCAGCATCCTTTTGCCGATTTTTCGGTTATTGTACCAGATACCGCCTTGAAAAACAATGGCAAATCTCCTTAAAATCTGATGCTATTCCACTTGTTGGCTTAAAATTACGGCATACAAAAAAGGCGGCGATTTGCCGCCTCAGACTAATACGCAAGAGATTTTTATGCTCTATTTTTTTGATATAGCACTTTTACTCTTTTTTTGCGGCGCGATATTCGCCCGGCGTGACATGAAACCGCTTTTTAAAGGCGATAAAAAAGCCGGTGGACGATTCGTACCCCACCAATTCCGAGATGTGCTTAATATTCAGATTTGTCCTGGTCAGCAGCTTCATTGCCTGGTTCAGCCTGGTCTCCATCAAAAATTGATGAAACGACATACCGTAGAGCTTTACCACCACGCGGTTTGCCTGCCGCTCGCTCAGGTTCATGCTCTCGGCAAAATCCTTGATATCAAATTTGGAATTGGAATAGTTGAGCGATAAGATATAGCTGATCGCGTCCTTTCGCTTGCTGATGCTGTCCGCGTTCTCCATATCCCGGTTTTCTTTGATCCCCTTAGAGCGCATTTGCGTCAGCTCTACCACAAGCTCTGTGATAAACAGGTTAAAATACGCCTTTGCCATCGCCCGGTCGCTGATATCGTCACGCACCATAAATCTGCTGATTTTCTTGATGGTCTCGGTCGAATGCTCCAGATTCAGGATCATGATCGTGTTTTCGTTTTGCTTTAAATAGTCGCGCAAAAGGTGATAAAACGCGTCGTTATCCGCGTTCTTTTCCTTGACCTGTTCAAAATCCAGCCTTAAGCTGAACTTTTCCGTCTTTTCATCATCCACCCTCACCGTGTTGTGGTAATACCGCGGCGGAATCAGCGCCGCCATGCCGGTCTCCAGCGTGATGGTATCGGTGCCGTCCAGGTTTTCCAGCACGTACTTTCCGGCCGAGACAAAATGCAGCTCATAATGAAGATGCATATGCGGCTCGTAGACAAGCTCATTGGTGATAAAAAATCCTGCGTCCAGGATGCCGCAAACCGATAAATCCCCAACCGTACAAAAAAGCTTTTTATGAATAAAATTCGATAAATCCTTCATTCCATTCTCCATTCCGCCGCGATGGCAATCCGGCCAGACGCCGTCTCAAAATAAAGCCGCAAACTATTTTAACGTAAACGCCGCGATTTCTTCTTCTAAAAGCCGAAAGACCTTTGCCACCAGATATCCGTCGGCAATCGCGTGGTTCAGCCTTACCGTAACAGGCATCATCAGCCGTCCGTTTTCCTCACGGTATCTGCCCCAGTTGACGATCGGCGCAAAAAACAAATATCCGTCGGGAAGCTCGATATTTAAAGAATCATAGCTGATCCAGGAGATATAGGAGGCATCAAACCAGTTCGGATGATGTTCCGTATCCAGGCCGTACGTACGGCTCTCCTTTGCCGTTTCGATATCCTTTTTGCATGCCTCATAAAACGTCCGATAATCCTCAAAATATTCGGTATACACCGGCGTACAGGTCTCGGTATCCTCGTGAAATATGTACTGGGTCGGGTTGATCTTATCATAGCAGATTAAGGTTTCCGTCTGCCACAGATATCCCATTTTATAATCGTCACGGGAGTTTAACACCTTGGCAAGAAGATACAAAAAGTTGATATAAAACTTGGTGTCCGTCTTTTTGGAATATGCCCAAAGCGCCGTCACGTCAATGCGTGCGGTGACAGATGTCGAACACTTGCAGTCCTCCGAAAAATGGCGAAACACGCCCTTTCGGTAATACTTTTCTTTGTCAATGACTCGATAATTCATAAAAACACTCCGCATCTAGCCTCTTTTTTTCTTTTTGGGCAGCGGCAATTCGTCATACATTGCCGCAAACAGCTCTGTCAGAAATTGCTTATCGTCAATCTGCTCCACCAAAATCATATCCTTGGCGCCGTCATAGGGCGGCTCGCGCAAGGCGTCCGGCAGCATCGCCGCTGCGGACGGGACGGGCTTGAGCAGCAATCGGTCATCGCAAAGATAGGCGGCGATTTTTCCGTTTTGATAGATGATATATTCGCCCATCATTTGCCGATATGTAATATTTTGCACTTCTGACAACTGCTCTAACACATAGGATAAAAATTCTTTGTTGGTAGCCATTTTACACTCCTCCTTGAGAAA
>URTH01000178.1 GCA_900550775.1 uncultured Eubacteriales bacterium
CTCTGCCTTGTAAAACGGGAGTTTGCTTTTAAAAATCAGCCGATTGTCCCCGGCCGTGTTCCAGATATCACAGGTGACCTCTAAAAAATCCTCTGACCAATCCGTGCTGTCGCTGTAATCCTTGGCAGCGTCCGGCGAAAGATATAAGATTCTGCCGTCATTGCAGTATACAACGACCAGCCCCTCTCCGGGATCGGCCGGAACGGTAAAACCGCCAAAAACACAGATGCAGAGCAAAACAAAAAGAATTGCGCTAAGCAACTTGCGCAGCATTTTCATAATACTTCCTCCTTTCATATCCGGATCAACGGACTTTTCAGGGTTGTTGCGCCTAAAACAGTTGCCAATATTCCTAGACGGCCAGGCAGGCGCTGATTTGATCTTTCGGTGCGACAAACAGGCGCATATCCGATCCCGGTTTGATTCCGGCCATGCGCAGCGCGCACGCAACCGTCTCTTCTGCCAGATAGGGATTATTATTTTCCGGGCTGAGATGCCCCAAAAGAATTTGTTCCGTTCCCATTTTTACCAAAAATTCAGTTGCCTTTGCCGCATCATCATTGGATAAATGACCGCGGTCGCTGCGGATCCGCTGCTTTAGCTGCGGCGGGTAGGGCCCCATGCTCAGCATGGAAAGATCGTGGTTGGATTCCAGCAGGACGGCGCCGCTGCCTTTTAAGGCGCGAAAGACTGATTCTTCCAAAATACCCATATCGGTCGCAACCGAGACCTTTTTATCGCCGACCGAGACACTGTAGCCGACCGGGTCGGCCGCATCGTGCGGAATCGGGAATGGCTGCATGATAAAATCATCGACCGAAAAGGCGTCTGCATGGCAGAATGTGCATTTTTGCGCCTCGCAAAGGTTGCCGATGGACGATTCCATGGCAGCCCAGGTTTTATCGTTGGCATAAACGGGAATCCCAAGCCGCCGCGCCAGAATGCCGACGCCGCGGATGTGGTCAAGATGCTCATGCGTAACTAAAATTGCCTTAATGGCGGCGGGAGACAGCCCTGCCTCTAAAATAGCGGCTTCGGCAGCCTTGCCGCTGATGCCGCAGTCAATCAGGACGCCTGCATTTTGATAGGATACCAATACGGCGTTACCGCGGCTGGAGCTTTTTAATGAACGCAGCTGTAACAAAAGACCTCGCCCTTTCTGTCAAAAAAATTGGAAAGTGTAACTTCAATAAGGAAAGAAATCGCCGTATCTGTGCGTTACGGCGATTGTTTACAAAGTATCCATTGCGGTTTTAAAACCGGCATCCTGTGCCTAAATCACGTCATCGTGCTTTGCTGCCGGTGTGGTTGTTCCCTGGCGGCGTGTAATCTGTGCGCCCAGTGCGCGAAGCTTTTCAACCAGACCCTCATAGCCGCGGTCAATGTATTTCAGATTATAAATCTCGGTCACGCCGTGCGCCATCAGACCGGCAATCACCAAGGCGGCTCCGGCGCGCAAATCGGTCGCCGAAACCGGCGCACCGCTGAGATACGGCGTGCCTTCTACGGTTGCGATACGCCCCTCGACCGAGACATTGGCGCCCATACGGTTTAACTCGCCCACGTATTTAAAGCGGTTGTCCCAAACGTTTTCCGCAACCAGGCTGGTACCCTTTGCCGTGGACAAAAGCGTCAGCATCTGCGGCTGCAGATCGGTCGGGAACCCCGGATGCGGCTGCGTTTTTACATTGGCGGCACGGTAAGGCGCCTCATCCTTGGCATAAATCCGAATCGCGTCATCGTGTTCCTCTACGCCGACGCCCATCTCAATCAGCTTGGCGCTCAGCGATTCCATATGTTCAGGGATAATATTGTTGATTAAAACGTCACCGCGGGTTGCCGCAGCGGCAATCATAAAGGTGCCGGCCTCAATCTGGTCGGGAATCACGCTAAAGCTGCCGCCGTGCAGCTCCTTCACGCCCTTGATACGGATAATATCCGTGCCAGCGCCGCGGATGTTGGCGCCCATACAGTTTAAAAAGTTTGCAACGTCTACAATATGCGGCTCCTTGGCGGCGCTGTCAATCACAGTAACGCCGTCAGCCAGTGTGGCGGCCAACATAATGTTGATGGTCGCGCCGACCGAAACCACGTCTAAATAGATATGCTCGCTCTTCAGCTCATTTGCCGAAAGCATAACCATGCCGTGGCCGATCTCAACCTCTGCACCCAACGCTTTAAAGCCCTTGATGTGCTGGTCGATCGGGCGCACGCCAAAATCGCAGCCGCCGGGCAATGCCACGGCTGCGTGGTGAAAACGGCCGAGCAGTGCGCCCATCAGATAAGAGGACGCACGAATCCGCCGCACCGTTTCGTAGTCGGCTTCCCAGTTATGCAGGGCGGTACAGTCAATCTCGACCTCGCCGCGGCCGACAAAGGCCGCCTTGCCGCCCAAATTGTTAATAATTTCAATCAGTGCCTCAATATCGCTGACATGGGGTACGTTATCAATATGGCACTTTCCCTTTACCATGATTGCGGCAACCAAAATCGCAACGGCCGAATTCTTCGCGCCGCTGATTTCGACCTCGCCTGCAAGACGGGCGCCGCCCAAAATAACCATTTTCTCCATGTTCTTGCCTCCAGAAAATCCAATCCATCTTCCCTCATTCTATCACATGATTGTTACAGATAAATGACATCTGCATTAAACTTTGATGATAGTATGCGGGCATATTCGCCAAAAGGGGATCATCCAAGCTCCGCGTTTGGGAGACGAGGACGTTACGGCAGGTCAATCAATCCTTTTCGATGACGGTTTTGCCGCCCATGTAGGGACGCAAAACTTCCGGAATGGTGACGCTGCCGTCGGCGTTCTGGTAGTTTTCAAGAATGGCGGCGGTGGTACGGCCGATGGCAACGCCGCTGCCGTTTAGGGTGTGAACCAGCTGCGCCTTGTCCTTTGCGGAATCCTTATAACGGATATTGGCGCGGCGTGCCTGGAAGTCCTCAAAATTACTGCAGGAGGAAATCTCGACAAAGCGGTTGTAGCTGGGCATCCAGACCTCGATATCGTACTTCATGGCAGCCGTAAAGCCCAGATCGCCGATACAGATTTTTACCACGCGGTACGGAATCTTCAGCATTTGCAGTACATCTTCGGCGTCGGCAACCAGTTTTTCCAGCTCTGCATATGAATCCTCCGGACGGGTGAACTTTACCAGTTCAACCTTATTAAACTGGTGCTGACGGATCAGACCGCGGGTGTCTCTGCCGGCCGAACCGGCCTCGGCACGGAAGCATGCGGTATAAGCGCAATATTTTACCGGCAGCTTTGCGCCGTCTAAAATTTCGTCCCGGTGCATGTTGGTGACAGGAACCTCAGCGGTCGGAACCAGAAAATATTCGGTGCCGGCAACTTTAAAGGCGTCCTCTTCAAACTTCGGCAGCTGGCCGGTGCCGATCATGCTGTTGCGGTGTACCATAAACGGCGGAAAAATCTCCTTATAGCCGTGCTTTGTGGTGTGGGTATCCAGATAAAAGTTGGTGATGGCACGCTCAAGCTGCGCACCGGCGCCGCGGTAGACGGTAAAGCGTGTGCCGGTGATTTTTGCCGCGGTTTCCGGGTCTAAGATATTTAAATCCTTGCCCAGATCCCAGTGTGCTTTCGGTTCAAAATCAAAGACGGTCGGTTCCATAAAGCGGCGAACCTCTACATTATCCGCGTCCGTATCGCCGTCCGGCACGGTCGGGTTGGGGATGTTCGGAATGGTGTAGGCAATTGCGGTAATTTTTTCGTCCAGCGCACGCAGCTTTTCGTCACATTCTTTAATGGCGGCAGACAATTCCTTCATTTCCGCAAAAA
>URTH01000179.1 GCA_900550775.1 uncultured Eubacteriales bacterium
TACATATACCTCGCCGTGCTGATACGGGCTCATGGTTCCCGGATCGACATTGATATACGGATCCAGCTTTTGTGCCGATACTTTAAAGCCGCGCGCTTTCAGCAGTCTGCCAAGACTTGCAGCGGTAATTCCCTTTCCCAAACCGGATACAACGCCGCCTGTTACAAAAATGTACTTTGTGTCCATTGGTTTTCTCCCCTTTTTGTTAAAATTTCACGAAGAAAGGCGTCTCTGACTAAACTCTCGGCAGTGCGGAGAGCCCACTCAGAGACGCCTTTGTCTCACTTATATTTTATCATAGCACACTTAAAAATTCTTGTCAATCTTTTTTTAAAAAGTTTTTAGGGAAAAGACCTGCGGCTGCCCAAACAATGCAGCCATGCCGCTTTATCCGGTGCCGGCTTTATTTTCCGCATTTTTCTTTTGCAGCATTTCCCGGCTTCTCCGCTCCTTTACCTTCATCAGGCGCACCTGGTTGCCGCGTTCGTTTTCGTCCAGTTTCATGGTAATAAAGCGAATATTTTTGCGGTAATCCGGAATCATCACATGCTCCAGCGCATTGACGCGGCGGCGCGTTTTTTCGATCTCATCAGCCATTAAATAACACGCCTTTTCCTTTTCCGCTAAGGTGAGCATCGACGGGAATACTTTCGAAAGGCTTCCTATCGCCTCATCAAGCTCAAAGGGTGTAAAAGCATAGCCGTAAGGATAAATGTCATCGGCATTTTGCGACCTTGTTTCAAACTGAAACTTTGGGATCATAACGCTCATGACATTTTGCATCCGAATCGAGAGATACACGGACTGTGTGGGCAGCAGCAGGGCGGAATATAACACGGCAGGATCTGCCATTGCCTTTGCAAGCGCAAATTTTTGATCGGTATGATAAAGCGCCTGTTCCGTCTCTGCGCGCAGCGCCATTGTCTCTTTGACAGTCTCTAAAAAACGCCGCATCAGTTCATCAAGTTTATCCTTGAGCAGACGATGCCCCTTTTGCGCCGTAGCAAGCTTTCGTTTCAATCGGGATAGCTCCATCCGTGTTGGATTGACGACGGTTCCGGCCATAAACATTCTCCTTTCTTTCGGCTATGCTTCGGATTCTTTTGCCTTATAATATTGATCAAGATATCCATCATCAATTCGTTTCAGCTCACTTCGCGGCAGCATGGAAAGCAGCCGCCAGCCAATGGACAGGGTTTCCTCGATGCTGCGGTTTTCAAAACTGCCCTGAGAAACATATTCTTTTTCAAAGGCGTCGGCAAACGCGGCATATTTTTTATCGATATCCGTCAGCGCGTCCTCGCCCAAAATCACCATCAGCTCCTTTGCCTCCTTGCCGCGGGCATACGCGGCAAACAGCTGATTCATGGTATCGGCATGATCCTCACGCGTCTTTTTATCACCGATTCCTTTATCCTTTAACCGCGAAAGCGAGGGTAAAACATCGATGGGCGGCATCACGTTTTTTCGGTACAGTTCCCGTGATAAAATGATTTGTCCCTCGGTAATATAGCCGGTAAGGTCGGGAATCGGATGGGTTTTATCATCCTCCGGCATGGTCAGAATCGGGATCAGGGTGATGCTCCCGTTCTTCCCTTTCTGACGGCCGGCACGCTCATAAAGCGTTGCAAGATCCGTATACATATAACCGGGATAACCGCGGCGGCCGGGAACTTCTTTTCTGGCGGCCGACACCTCGCGCAGCGCGTCGGCGTAGTTTGTGATATCGGTCAAAATTACCAGGACATGCATGTTTTTTTCAAAAGCAAGGTATTCGGCGGCAGTCAGCGCCATACGCGGCGTGGCAATACGCTCTACTGCCGAATCATTGGCAAGATTGATAAAGAGAACCGTACGTTCCAGTGCGCCGGACTGCTGAAAGCTGTCAATAAAAAATTCGGATTCTTCATAGGTGATGCCGATTGCGGCAAATACCACGGCAAACGGTTCCTCGCTTCCGCGCACCTTTGCCTGCCTTGCAATCTGTGCCGCGACCTGCGCATGCGGCAGTCCGCTGGCAGAAAAGATCGGCAGCTTTTGTCCCCGAACCAGCGTGTTCAGCCCGTCAATCGCAGAGATTCCTGTCTGGATAAATTCCTGCGGATAGTTACGCGCGGTCGGATTCATGGGCAGCCCGTTAATGTCCATACGCGCCTTTGGCAAAATCTCCGGTCCCTGATCGATGCAGCGGCCGACACCGTCAAACACTCTTCCCAGCATATCCTCGGAGACGCCGAACTGCATACTGTGACCCAAAAACCGAACCTTGCTGGTTTTGGGGTTAATGCCGGCCGCGTTTTCAAACAGCTGCACCAGTGCATTGCTTCCGTCGATCTCCAGAACACGGCATCTTCTTGTTTCGCCATCGGCAAGCTCGATCTCACCAAGCTCGTCAAATGCCACATCTTCAACGCCTCGTACCAGCATCAAAGGGCCGGCAACTTCCTGTATGGTCCTATATTCTTTTGGCATTTTACAGGCCCTCCTTTCCCAGAAGTTCCGCAGTCTCTGCTGCAAGCTGGCGGGTTACCTTCTCATATTCCGCTGCCAGCTGATCTTCTTTTGTATATTTGTAACGGCCGATCTGCTCACGTACCGGCAGTTTTACGATATCATTGATATCTGCGCCCTGTTTCAGCGCATCCAGGCCTGCATCATAGAATGCAAGTACCAGGCGCATCATGTTGTGCTGTTTTTCCAGAGATGTATAGGTATCGATCTCATGGAAAGAGTTCTGATGAAGGAAGTCCTCGCGGATGGAACGGGCTGCTTCCATTTTCAGGCGGTCGCCCGGAGAAAGTGCATCCATACCTACCATCTTTACGATCTCTTCCAACTCTGCCTCTTCCTGGAGAAGGGTCATCATTCTCTGACGGAGCTCCATCCAGTCCGGCGCCACATTTTCATCAAACCATCCACCTACACTGTCCAGATACAGGGAATAACTGGTCAGCCAGTTGATTGCCGGGAAGTGACGTTTGTATGCAAGGTTTGCATCCAGTCCCCAGAATACCTTCACGATTCGAAGTGTTGCCTGGGAAACAGGCTCGGAAATATCACCACCTGGAGGAGATACCGCACCGATAGCTGTCAGGGCACCTTCTCTTCCGTCTTTTCCATTACAGATCACGTGTCCGGCACGCTCGTAGAACTGTGCAAGACGGGAACCCAGATACGCCGGGTAACCTTCCTCACCTGGCATCTCCTCCAGTCGTCCGGACATCTCACGGAGAGCCTCGGCCCATCTGGAAGTGGAATCTGCCATCAGTGCTACAGAGTAACCCATATCACGGAAATACTCCGCAATGGTGATACCTGTGTAAATAGAAGCCTCACGTGCCGCAACCGGCATATCTGAGGTGTTTGCGATCAGAACAGTTCTTTCCATCAGAGACTGTCCGGTTTTCGGGTCTTTCAACTCCGGAAACTCGTTCAGAACGTCTGTCATCTCGTTTCCACGCTCACCGCAGCCGATATAAACTACGATATCTGCCTCTGCCCATTTTGCAAGCTGATGCTGGATAACGGTCTTGCCGCTTCCGAACGGGCCAGGAACTGCTGCCACACCACCCTTGGCGATTGGGAACATGGTATCAATAACACGCTGGCCTGTTACCAGAGGTTTTGCCGGCGGAAGTTTTTTCTTGTATGGACGGCCACGTCGTACCGGCCAGTGCTGCATCAGTGTCAGTTCTTTATCTCCGTCTGCCGTGGAAAGAACTGCAACGGTCTCATCCACGGTAAACTCGCCGGATTTAATTTCCTTCAGAGTACCTTTCATATTGGGAGGTACCA
>URTH01000180.1 GCA_900550775.1 uncultured Eubacteriales bacterium
ATAAGCACGCGGTATGCGATATCAAAAAGGGTGAAAACGTCATCAAATACGGTTTTCCGATCGGTCACGCAACCGCGGATATTAAAGCAGGCGAATTGGTGCATTCGCATAACCTGAAAACCAATTTAAGCGAAAAGCTGAGCTATACGTACCGGCCGAAATGGGAGGAGCTTGCGCCGGTTTCGGGAGGGACGTTTATGGGGTATCGCCGCCCGGACGGTCAGGTCGGCATCCGCAATGACGTCTGGATTGTGCCAACGGTGGGCTGTGTGAATCGGGTCGCCCAGGCAATTGCCGAAAAAACGGGCGCCCTGACCTTTGCACATCCGTTCGGCTGCTCGCAGCTGGGCGATGACCAGAGCGTCACCCAAAAGATTTTATGCGGTCTGATCCGGCACCCCAATGCCGGCGGCGTCCTGGTTTTGGGGCTTGGCTGCGAAAATAATAATCTTGCTGAGATGAAAAAGGTACTGGGTACCTGGGACGATGATCGGGTTAAATTCCTCAATGCGCAGGAGGCCGAGGACGAGATCGAGACCGGCGTGGAATATGTCAAGGCACTGGCGGACTATGCCAAGCGTTTTGAGCGGGTACCGATTCCGATTGCAGAGTTAAAGGTCGGGTTAAAGTGCGGCGGCAGCGACGGACTGAGCGGCATCACGGCCAATCCCCTGGTGGGGCGGTTTTCGGACATGCTGATTGCCCATGGCGGAACCAGCGTTTTAACCGAGGTTCCGGAGATGTTCGGCGCCGAAACGCTGCTGATGGAACGCTGCGAGACCGAGGCGACCTTTCAAAAAACAGTGGCGCTGATTAACAATTTTAAGGACTATTTTACGCGGCATCATCAGGTGATTTATGAAAATCCGTCGCCGGGCAACAAGGCCGGCGGCATCACCACCCTGGAGGAAAAATCCCTCGGCTGTGTGCAAAAGGGCGGAACCTCAAAGGTGGTGGACGTCTTGGACTACGGCGATACGCTCACCCGTCCGGGACTGAACCTTTTAAACGGCCCCGGCAACGATATTGTGGCGATTACCAATCTGACGGCGGCAGGAGCGCATATGATCCTCTTTACCACCGGCCGCGGTACACCGGTTGGCGCGCCGATTCCGACGGTAAAGGTCGCAACAAACTCCGCGCTTGCAGCGCGAAAGAAGGGCTGGATTGACTTTAATGCCGGCGTATTGACCGAGGGTAAAACAATGGACCAAACCGCGCAGGAATTTTTTGATTTCTGTATGGCGGTTGCCTCCGGCAAGCCGACCAAAAACGAAGAACACGGTTACCATGAAATTTCTATATTTAAGGATGGTGTTACACTATGAGTTTTATCCATGACGATTTTATGCTGGGAAACGAGACGGGGCGGCGGCTGTTTCACAATTACGCGGAAAAGATGCCGATTATCGACTACCACTGTCATTTGGATCCGAAAATCATTGCCGAGGATCATCAGTTTCGGAATATTACAGAGCTCTTTTTGGGCGGCGACCATTATAAATGGCGCGCCATGCGCTCCAACGGCGTCGATGAGCGGTACATCACCGGTGACGCGCCGGATCGGGAAAAGTTTCAAAAGTGGGCAGAGACCATGCCCTACCTGCTCGGCAATCCGCTGTACCATTGGACGCATTTGGAGCTGAAACGTTATTTTGACATTGACGAGGTTTTGTGTCCCGATACGGCCGAGATGATCTGGAACCGCTGCAATGCGCTGCTTGCCAAAGAGGAATTCAGTGCAAGAAATCTGATTCTGCGCTCGAATGTAAAGGTGATTTGTACCACGGACGACCCGGCGGATTCCCTTTGCTATCACCAAAAATTAAAGGCCGAGGGCTTCCCGGTCAGAGTTTTGCCGACCTTCCGCCCGGATAAGGCGGTTAACGTGGACTTAGAGACGTTTGTCCCCTATATGAGAACGCTGGGCGTTTCTTCCTATGAAGCGCTGATTGCGACCTTGCAGGATAGGATCGGCTATTTTCATCAAAACGGCTGCCGCCTGTCCGACCACGCGTTGGACGTGATTCCGTACGCAACGGGCGATCCGTCTAAGGTGTTTGAAAAGGCGATGCACGGCGAGGCCATCACCAAAGAGGAGGCCGACTGCTTTAAAACGGCCGTTATCTCGGCATGTGCCGAAAAGTATGAGGCACTGGGCTGGACGATGCAGCTGCATATCGGCGCAATGCGGAATAATAATCAAAAAATGTATCAGGCACTGGGCGCCGATACCGGCTATGATTCGATCAACGATTTGTCGATTGCAAAGCCGCTGGCGCTGTTTATGGACGCATTGGAGCGCAAAGACGCCCTGCCAAAGACGATCCTTTATACCTTAAATCCCAAGGACAATTATGTGCTGGGCACCATGCTCGGCAACTTCCAAAAGGCGCCCACGCCGGGCAAGATTCAGTTTGGCTCCGGCTGGTGGTTTAACGATCAGAGAGACGGCATGGAATCGCAGATGCGCGCGCTGGCAAACCTTGGCCTGCTCAGCCGTTTTGTGGGAATGCTGACCGACTCGCGCAGCTTTGTGTCCTATCCGCGCCACGAATACTTCCGCCGGATTTTATGCAATCTGATCGGTTCCTGGGTGGAAAAGGGAGAATATCCAAACGATGACGCAATGCTGAAAACCATTGTTGAGGGGATCTGCTATCATAACGCAGAGCGGTATTTTGGATTTTTAGACTGACGCGTTGACCGGCAGAATTGAAAAATAACTGCTTCCCCCTGAGGGCAGGCAGTTATTTTTTATATCAATCGTCTTGTCGGCATTGGGAGGGATCTTTCTGAATAATATCATAAGGAAGATGTTGCGCTAACAAGGGGAAGCGTTTAAACCCATGCAGAGATTTTAAAATAGAAAGGCGGGACTTGCAATTGTGCAGCGAACCGTGCATAAGGATAGAATAGCAAAATTTTTATCCGAAAGGGGACGGTATCATGCTGCAACTGCTGCTGCAATGCCTGCACTCTGTAACCCTGCTGCTTTCCTATATTGCAAACGGAAACTCTTTTCCAAAGCCGCTTGACCCCAAAGAAGAACAAAAGTATCTGCTGCGCAGCCTGGAGGGCGACATAGAGGCGCGCAACATTTTGATTGAGCACAACCTCAGACTGGTGGCGCATATCGTTAAAAAATATTCCGGCAGCGTACGGGATCACGAGGATCTGATTTCGATCGGCACCATCGGCCTGATTAAAGGAATTTCCAGCTTTAATCCGTCCAAGGGAACCCGGCTTGCAACCTATGCGGCGCGGTGCGTGGAAAACGAAATTTTGATGCTGCTGCGGTCAAAAAAGAAAGAGCAGGGCGATGTTTCGCTCAGCGAGACCATCGGAACCGATAAAGAGGGAAACCAGATCATGCTGATCGATGTGCTGCACAGTGACGAGGCGGACATCTTTGACGAAATCAATACCGGGATCGAGGTGCGGCGGCTCTATCAAAATATTCGCAGCGAATTAGACCCCAGAGAGCAGGAGGTCATTATTCTGCGCTACGGTCTGATTGACGGACACTCCATGCCCCAGCGTGAGATCGCAAAGCGGCTGCATATTTCAAGATCCTATGTGTCGCGGATCGAAAAAAAGGCGCTCGAAAAGCTGCGCAGTGGACTGGAGGAAGGGCAGAGCTGAAGCGCGGTGTGCATCGTGCGGGGCGGGCAGACAGACAATCCGCAGCCGTCCCCCGGCTTACGGCTGCAATTCCATCAGATACCCTGCCAGCTCGTGAAACACCGGCAGGGCTGCGG
>URTH01000181.1 GCA_900550775.1 uncultured Eubacteriales bacterium
CGTCAAATCAAGGGTGAAATAAACGCCCTCTTGCGAGGGCGCCCTTGACATGCCGGCAATTTCATGCTAAATTACAGTTAAGGGCTGAACGCCGAAATCCGGCTCTCAGCCCACAAAAAACTACTTAGATTATATGATCATTTTGGAGCTGATTTTGAGGTTTACACAAAATGAGGGATTGCCCCGCAAACCCATGTTTTTTGCGGCGGAGGTCTTGCGTTTGCAGGCGGAGAGGCAACGCTTAATTAAAAAAGTCCGCTTGCGGTGTTTAAAGGGTTTAAAAAATAACATACAAACGGCAATCGAAGCAAATGGCGCGTCGCCGCATCTGGAGAAGCTTCTTCCGTATTATAACAAGACTTGACCTTAACTCAACACGTATCGGCTGTTAGGAGGAATACAAATGAAAGTAGTAGGAATTGACATAGGAACAACAAGCGTATGCGGCGTCTTAATTGATGCTACAACGGGCTGCGTTGAAAAGTCTGTTACAAAAAACAGCAGCGCATTTATCGAAGGCTGTGCAGATTGGGAAAAAATTCAGTCGGTCAATAAAATTATGACCGTTGCAACGGATATTCTTGAAAGTCTGATAGCCGCGAGCAGCGAGGTGGGTGCTATTGGAGTTACTGGGCAGATGCACGGAATTGTGTATACTGACAAGGATGGCGACGCTGTAAGTCCGCTTTATACATGGCAGGACGGACGCGGAAATCTGCCGTACAAAGACGTGACCTACGCAAAATATTTAAACAGCTTTTCGGGATACGGCAATGTAACGGATTTTTACAACACAGAAAACGGAATAAAGCCTGAAAGTGCAGTTAGCTACAGCACAATTCACGATTATTTTGTTATGCAGCTCTGCGGGCTTAAAAAGCCGATTATTCACACAAGTGATGCGGCAAGTTTCGGTTGCTATGATTTGGAGAACAACAGATTTAACTATGCCTGCACAGCAGAGATTACGGGAGATTATCGCATTGCGGGCGAGTACAAGGGAATACCCGTGAGCGTTGCAATAGGTGATAATCAGGCAAGCGTTTTTTCAACGCTTGCGAACGAGGAAGATATTCTGGTGAATATTGGAACGGGAAGTCAGATTTCGGTAATTTCGGATAAAATCGCGGACAATATGCAGGTTGAAACGCGTCCGTACTTTGAGAATAAGTATCTTATTGTTGGCGCAGCACTTTGTGGCGGCAGGGCGTATTCGATGCTTAAAAATTTTTATGCTGAAGTGCTTGGATATATCAAAAGAGTTGACGATGACGAAGTATACAGAATTATGAACGATATGCTTAGAAACGCAAAATCGAGTTCTTTCAAGGTTGACACACGATTTGCAGGCACAAGGCTGAACTCGGAGATAACAGGTGGTATATCGGGAATAACAACTGAGAACTTTACTCCGTCAGCACTTACATACGGTGTGCTTTGCGGAATGACAGATGAGCTTTTGAATATGTATGAAAAAATGGGAATATGCAAAAGTGGAATTGTCGGTTCGGGCAACGGAATACGAAAAAACAAAGCGCTTGTCAGAATTTTTGAAGAAAGGCTCGGAGCAAAAATGAAGATTCCGTCACATCTTGAAGAAGCTGCGTTTGGCGCCGCTATGTTTGCAATGATTGCAGGCGGTAAGTTTAAAAATGCCAAAGAGGTACAAAGTATTATTTCCTATGGTAGCTAACGAAATAAAATCAAGTAGTTTTGAAAAAATAAATACAGTTATCCACGGCCAACTTTTGTTGTAATAAGTACGTAAAACCCTAAAAAATGAGTAGGGAATTTTGTTGAAGGGTGAAAGTGCTTATAAAAAAGTTTTAACTTATACGAGATTTGACATCAATTTTGACATCAACACGATTAAGATTGCCGCAACTCTGTTAATATCAAAATGCAGATAATATTCTGAAAACGGCGAAATTTCGCTATTTTTAAACACAAATACATACATTAAAACAATACGGGGCTTGACTCTTAATCAGGGTGTCCAGGGTTCGAATCCCTGAAGGTGTACCACGTCGGAGCAAGCTATGTATCGCTTGCTCCGATTTTTTATGCAAAAATCGGAGTTCGCTCATGCCGCTGCTCCTCCTCTTTCGCAAAAGATCACATTCGCGTCGGCTATTCGCTTGCAAGCGCGCTCATAACGCCTTTGGCTCATTACCAATCTTTTGCGAGAGTGCCTTTCGGTGCAGATGTTTTTATGGCGCAGCTTTTTTAAAAATTTGCAGGTGTAGAAGTATTCGCTGCGTTTGGATCTTTGTGAGCCACTATCGATTTTTCAATTTTTATATAGTTGACGATATTATTTTTATGTGATGATTTATCATGCGCGATAAGGAGGATTATGATGAAAATTCAGTTTTTGGGAACAGCGGCGGCCGAGGGCGTACCGGCAATCTTTTGTGACTGTGAAAACTGCCAAAGATCACGGGAACGCGGCGGAAGAAACATCAGAACAAGAAGCCAGGCGTTGATTGACGATAACATTCTGGTCGACTTTCCGGCCGATACCTATATGCACTTTTTAAAGCATCAAGTGCCGCTGTCCAAGATAAAAACCTGTATCGTGACGCATTCGCACTCCGACCACCTCTATCCGGCTGAGATCGAAATGCGAAAGGAGGGCTTTGCGCATGTGGCGTCAGAGGAGCCGCTGACCTTTTATGTGGGAGAGAGCGGCTATCAAATGCTGACTGAGGTCATCCGGCATGCGGATATTTCCGATCAGGATGTCAAAGTGGTGATGATAGAGCCGTTTGTACCGTTTGAGGCGGAGGGTTATCGGATTACGCCGCTTAGGGCAAGCCACGCAGAAGAAACATCGCCCGTTGTGTTTGTGGTGGAAAAGGACGGAAAGAAGCTGCTTTACTGTCACGACACCGGCAATCTGTGTGAGGAGAGCATCGCTGCGCTGCGCGCGGTCACCAAAGAAAAACCGCTGCAGCTGGTATCGCTTGACTGCACCGAGGCAAATAACGCGGTGGTACCGTACGTGGGACACCTTAATATCGCAATGGGGGCGGATCTTCGCCAAGCGTTTCTCGATGCCGGGATTGCGGACGAAAACACCGTGTTTATTCTGAACCATTTTTCGCACAATGCTAAGGATGTTGTCTATGACGATTTTGTAAAAATCGCGGAGCGGGAGGGCTTTCTCGTGTCCTATGACGGCATGGAATACGAATTTTAAGGTTAAACGTGCGACATATTGTGAGGGGGACTGTAAAAACGTTTTACAGTCCTTTTTGATTGCATTTGTGAACCTTTTCAAGCGTCTTGCGGTTTTCCACCATGCCGCGGCGCAAAAAATCAAAGTCTGCGCCGCCGGCAAGCAGATCGGCGCCAAGGCTGCTCCAATGGCTGAGTATTTCTTCCGTACAGCCGCCGGACGCGATACCGACATACTTTCCGTTTTGGTGCAAATAACAAATCGCCTCACGGATGATATCGGTAATCTTATCCGAAAAGACATCGCCGAGCATACCATAGGAGCCGGCAAGGTCGTTCGGCCCAAAGATATAGCCGTCAATATAAGGGTTTTGGATGATCCGATCCAGATTTTCGATGGCATCTCTGTGTTCTATCTGGATGAATCGGCACAGGTTTTTATCGCTTTCTTTTCGGTAAACCATGGCGTCCGAAAAACCGTAACGGTTTGCGTGCATCGGTTCGAAACCGCGTGTGCCGAGCGGCGGATAGAGCGTAGAGGCGATTAGGCGGTTTGCCTCCTCTGCCG
>URTH01000182.1 GCA_900550775.1 uncultured Eubacteriales bacterium
AACCGCAAAGAGCTTTTGGAAATCGTCCGGCGGATGTGTGAAAAAATTGCAAAGACAAAAACCTTTGTAAAAAATCCTTTTGCCGGGGCTGAGCGGCAGCAGGATAATGAAAATTATTATCAGGTTTTGATCGGCCGGTGCGAATCGGTGCAGGACTCTGCCCGATTGGAAAAGCTGATTACAGATACGCTGCCGGAGGGGTGTCACTATTTTAAATATTACCTGGATTTATGCGTGGTGTTTTCGTTTGCCACGGAAAAAGAGGCGGATCGGTCGGCGCTCTGCTATGCGGAATCTCTTTTAAAAAATGTGAGCACCGACTATGCGATCGGCGATGTGTATCGAGGGTTTAACGGGATTTCGCAGTCGTATGCATCGGCGGTCAAAAAGCGTGAGATATCGTTTTTCTTTCATGAGAACAAGGTGATTGCAAATGCCGATATCGGTTTTTGTCCGAAACCGGGCGATAACCTAAACGATGTGCTCGATGCACTGTGTGCTCATATTCGCGATGAGGATTACGCAGCTGCGGTTGCGGAGCTTGACCGGCTGGAGGAGGTCATTATCGGCGCCAGCGGAGGGGTGCGCGATATCGCCATTATTCACTTTTATTCTGCGGCAGACAAAATCCGATCAATGATTTTTGAGCCGTCTCTGCAAGAGCTTTACTCCCCGGACAATATTTTGGCGTTTGTCAAAAAGTGCCGCAAATTTCAGCAGGTGAAAGAGTTTTTAAAGAAAATGATTGCAGACACGATGGAGCAGATCGGCAGCAGAAAAGAGTCGCAAATCAATGTTGAAATCAAGATGGTTACGGATTATATCAAAGCGCATTATGATGAAAATATCACGCTGGAATCCATGGCAAGCCTGGTTCATAAAAACGCGTACTATTTCAGCGTATTTTTTAAAAAATACACTAACGAAAATTTTAAAGATTATGTGATGCGTGTGCGGATGGAAAAGGCGCTGGAGGAACTGAATAAAACCGGCAAAACCATCAACACGATTGCCCTGGAGGCAGGGTTTGCGGATCCGCATTATTTTAGTAAGGTTTTTAAAAAATACTACGGCTTTACGGCCAGCAGTGTGCGGAAAAAATGAGCATAGCTGACCTTGCATCATGAAAAAAGAGAAACGGCACAAAAGCCGTTTCTCTTTTTTTGCAGATGTTTTGCGATATCGGCATTTACCAGATTAAAAAATCCGAGCCGCGCAGCTTGAGCAGCGCCTCTGTGTAAAAGAAGTCGCCGTAGATGATCGGGATATGAACGCCCTTCATCTGTGCCTCTTTTTTGGGATATGCCTCGGTTCCCATCAGTACCAGGGAATCCGTGTCGGGACTGTAATCACAAAAGTACTGATCCGCTGCTTTTAAAAGGTTTAAAGCGCCGGAAAGATAAGCGGCTGCCTCACAATCGTCGGTATGCCGCGCGATTTCGATCATGCCGCAGGCGGCACAAACGCCGGCCGTACTGTCATAGTAGACCTTGTCGGGCGTTTGCCCAAAATCGCAAAGGGGTTTAAAGTCCGTCGCCGCCGCATGCGCGATAAAATAGTTCGCGGTTTTTTTAGCGGCGTTTAGATAGGCTTCCTTCCCGGTGTGGATATAAGAGAGCGCCATGCCGTAGATCGCCCAGGCAAGACCTCTTGACCAGCAGCCTGCCGCACTGAATCCCTGATCGTATCCAAGATCTGTATAGAATTTGATCGGCTGTCCGTTCTCGGTGTCATGAACCACGATATGATTGACGGCGCCGTCCTCGCGGATATGATCGCGCAGCGCCATGTCCGCATGTGCCATTGCAATCCGCTTGAATCTGGGATCGCCGATCTCGCCGTCTGCTTGATCGCCGGACTGCTTACAGGCTGCAGAGCGCAGATGATGCGCGATGCAGCGCGGGATACGGGTCTTCCGGCAATCGTTGTCGGATGCGATGACTATACTCCGTTCAGCTATGTGGATGCGGACGGCAACATGACCGGTATTGATGTGGATCTGGCAAAAGAGGCGTTTGGGCGGATGGGATACCGTGCAGAATTTACAATTATTAACTGGGAAGAAAAGAAGTCACTGCTGGAAAACGGCACGATTGACTGTATTTGGAGCAGCTTCACCATGGATGGGCGTGAAGATGAATATCGGTGGGCAGGTCCATACATGAAAAGTCATCAATCGATTGCGGTCAATGTGGACAGTGACATTCGAACATTGCAGGATCTGAAAGGTAAGATGGTTGCCGTACAGTCTACAACGAAGCCGGAGAAAATAATGAAAAGCCACAATGGGGTTTTGCCGGAGCTGCAGGAAGTGATTTCGGTGCAAAAGCGGAATCTGATTTTTCTGCTTCTCAGCAAGGGTTATGTAGATGCTATTGCCGCACATGACACTGCCATTGAGCAATTTGTATCGGAGTGCGGATTGGAGTTTAGAATTTTGGACGAACCGCTCCAGACGGTAGGTCTGGGCGTTGCCTTTGATAAGAACGATTCCCAAAATCTGAACGAATCATTAAACACCGTTCTTCATGAAATGCATGAGGACGGCACGATAGAAAAGATTGTCGGGCGGTATTTCTCAGACACGGACAGGTATTTGGGAGGTCTCTATGAAAACTGACAAACGATCGGTGAGCGGCAGAAAAACATTACACCTGGAAATTATAATGGGCTTTGCACTTTTGGCTGTTGTGTTCTTCTTTTCAACGCGAGCGGATATGGCTGCCGCGGAAAGACGGCTGTGTTCTACGGTAGAATACATGAAGGAGCAATGTAATGCCAGTCAGCTTCATGATCTTGCCTCTGAAGCAAAAAGTCTGCTTCGTGTTTCTGAAAGTGTATCAATGATTCAGGTTCAGCTGGATGACATAGACGCTGCGGATGAGGATACGCTGGACGAATATGCAGGAAAATGTTTTCTGGACGGTGTGATTCTGCTGGACGAATCCGGAGAAACGGTTATGCAGAATTCATCGGCTCCTTTGGATGCCAATCAGCTTTTGGCGCAGATGGACACATCATCCGTTCTGGATACAATATCTTTCAAAGAGAAAATGTATACAATCCGTTTGGAAAATCCGGATGGATCACATACGGATATTGCTGCAACAGGCCGCAGTGACCGAGCGGGCGTTATTGTGGGATACTATTTCACCACTGCGCAGTATGCGCAGACATTTAACAACTCCATATATCCGCTTGTAAACGGGTATGATGTGGAGGGCGACGGTACCATTGTCATCAGCAGCGCGAATCATATTGTTGCGTCCAATGATGAATCACTGATCGGCACAGATATCAATAACACAAGAATTTTGCAGCGCATCATGGAACGCGGAACGGGAAACCGATTGATTCACGCCGGAAACAATGAACGCGCGATTGGTAATGATTTCGGAGTGATGGGAAAGAGCCAGAATTACTATATCTATGCATATCTGACCGAACGCGGCGTTTTTGAAACAACACCGCGCAATTTGTTGTTTACGCTTTTTGTTTATCTGTTGATCCTGATTGTTTTGCACATGGTGCAGTGGCAGATTGCACAGGGTTATCAGCAAAGGCAAATGGAGGCGCAGCAGAAGTATGCGCAGACACTTCAAATCAAAAATGAAGAATTGAGAGAGGCTGCTATCCAGGCAGAAAAAGCAAATGCCGCAAAGAGCAGTTTCCTTTCGCAAATGCTAACGCCGTTAAGGAGCTGGTTATCTGTGCACTGCT
>URTH01000183.1 GCA_900550775.1 uncultured Eubacteriales bacterium
GAAGATGCTGGGCCGACGCGCCGAAGGGACCGGCGCGCCGATGGACGGAACTACCTACGGCGCGCCGGCCCGTCCTGCGGCCGCGGCGCCGCAGCCGTCTTACGGTACGCCTGCTCCGTCCTACGGCGGAGGAGAGATTCCGGCTGCCGCGCAGGACAAAATCGTTTTGAGACTTCGGCTGTCTAACACAACAAGGCATAAAACGGGCGCCAAAATCAGTCCCTGCGGTTTGATCAGCACGGCAAGGACATAGAGAAGCACCCCGGACACATATTTCTTTTGCTGCAGCTTTAACAGGGCAAGCAGCAAAAGAAGAAGGAGCACCGA
This sequence comes from uncultured Eubacteriales bacterium, assembly GCA_900550775.1. GTDB lineage: Bacteria > Bacillota > Clostridia > Monoglobales > Monoglobaceae > Ructibacterium. The sequence continues at coordinate 328 of URTH01000183.1, forward strand.
TTCAATCTGACCCCATACGGCGGAGTCATACCAGAAAATCGGGGTAATGAGGAAGAGAACGCTTAAGAAAAAGGCGTTCTTTTTGCCAAGCGACGCCCCGGCCGTCCGAAAAAGCAGCATCGCGATCCCCATATCACAGAGCAGTGCCGGCAGCTTATAGAAAAAGGGATATCCCGCCTCCGGGACGGAAAAGACGGTTGTAAGCCGCGCAATCAGCCCAAGAATATAGAGGTATCCGGGCGGATAATCACAAAAATAGTCCGCGGTGTAAAAGCCGGAGGCACCGATGGTTTCCATACGCTTTCCCCACGCCGACCAGCAGGACATATCGCCGGTATATCCCTTAGTCAGTGCCGCAAGCAGAATGCGAATCGCAAACAGAATCAGAAACGCGGAGCAAAACCGCATATTCCACAGTGCGTCATTAGGCAGTATGTCCGCCGATTTTGTGCGGATTTCAGACCCTCCGTCCGTAAGCTGCGGAAGAATCGCCGCATACGCCATCAAAAATAAAACAGAAATCAAAAAAGCAAGTCCCAAAGGGATCACCCCACCTTTTTCGTTGGTACGATTCAAAAGCGGCGGTGGCTCTCACCACCGCCGGAGTGCGTAATCTCATTTTTGAAAAATTGTTCCAAAGGATATTCTTTACATTTGATCCTTTTTAATACCGATGTCTTTGCGGTAATGCGCGTCTTGGAAAGAAATCATCGGTACCAGCTGATACGCCTTCGCGATTGCGGCGTCCAGATTCTCGCCGACTGCGGTAACGCCCAGCACGCGGCCGCCGTTTGTATAATAGGTGCCGCCCTTACAGGTTGTTCCGGCGTGAAATACCATAGCACCGGCCGCCTCGGCCTCTTTGATGCCCTCAATCGGATAGCCCTTTTGGTAGGCTTTGGGGTAACCGCCGGAGGCCATCACCACGCAGACTGCTGCGTTGTCCTCCCATTCGATCTCAATTTCGTCCAGTCGTTCATCGATCACGGCGTTGAAGATATCAAACAGATCGGATTTCAGCCGCGGAAGCACCACCTGGGTTTCGGGATCGCCGAAACGGCAGTTGTATTCAATCACCTTAACGCCGCGCGGCGTTTTCATCAGCCCGAAATACAAAACGCCTTTAAAGGTGCGCCCCTCTTGGTTCATGGCGTGCATGGTCGGAAGAAAAATCGTTTCCATGCACTCTTTTGCCAAGTCGTCCGTGTAAATACGGCTCGGAGAAAACGTCCCCATGCCGCCGGTATTCGGCCCCATATCATGGTCGTAAACACGCTTGTGATCCTGGGCAGAGACCATGGGCTTTACGGTTTTTCCGTCTGTAAACGCCAGTACCGAAACCTCCGGGCCGGTCAAAAATTCCTCAATGACAACCTTGCCGCCGGCGCTGCCAAACACCTTATCGTCCATAATCTCGCGAATTGCGGCCTTTGCCTCGTCGGCGTTTTGCGCGATGATGACGCCCTTGCCAAGTGCCAGGCCGTCTGCCTTGACCACGATGGGAAACTGGTTTTTTGCCTCCACATATGCGATGGCGTCAGCGCTTTTGGTAAAGACCTCATACGCGGCCGTTGGAATGTGATACTTTTTCATCAAATCCTTGGAAAAGGCCTTGCTGCCCTCGATGATGGCTGCCGCCTTGTTCGGGCCGAACGCCCGAAGGCCTGCTGCCTCAAACGCATCGACCGCCCCGGCTGCCAGCGGATCGTCCGGCGCAACTACGGTGAGATCAATCCCTTTTTCTTTGGCAAACTGTACCTGTTTTTCAAAATCCATGACAGGGATATCAACGCATTCTGCCAGATCCATAATGCCGCCGTTACCCGGTGCACAATAGATTTTGTCAACCTTTGCGCTTTGGCTTAACTTCCATGCGATTGCATGTTCTCTTCCGCCGCCGCCGATGATAAGTACTTTCATTTTTGTCTCCATTCTGCCGTTTTGCTCCGGCTATGTATATTTTATGTATTTTTTCGTAAAAAACGGGACGATATCACTTTGATTTTGCCCGCGGATGTGCCCGATAGTAGGTGTCCGCCAGCTTTCGCTTTACAATCTGGGCATAAAACTGTGTGGATGCGATATCCTTATGCCCTAAGATGGACTGAATCGATTTTAAATCCGCGCCGTTTTCCAAAAAGCGGATCGCAAAGGTGCGCCTTAGCATATGCGGCGTGATATCGGTGGTGATTTTGGCCTTTTTTTGATAGTATTTCATAATCTTCCAAAAGCCCTGCCGCGTCAGCATGGCGCCATTCAGGTTCAGAAACAGAATATCATCGTCCGCAATCTGCGGCAGCTTGCTGCGGCCGTGCCGCAAATAGGCGGTGATTTTATCCCGCGCTGTCGTGTGGATCGGAATCACGCGGTTCTCGCCGCCGTGAAAGCAGTTGATATAGCCGATCTCTAAATTGACATCGCTGACTTTCAGAGAGATCAGCTCCGATACGCGCATCCCTGTCGCATAGAGCAGCTCCAGCATGGCGCAGTCGCGGTAGCCCTTAAAGTCCTTGCATACCGGCTGTTCCAGCAGCCGCTCCACCTCTTGGTCGGTCAGGATCTGGGGCGTTTTCTTTTCAGATTTAAAGCCGTGAATCTCTTCGGCAGGGTTTTCCGATATGTACTGCTTTTGCAGCAAAAAGCGATAAAGCGAACGCAAAGAAGCCAGCATTCTTAAAATGCTGGAGGTTGCCATCCCCTGTTTTTGCATGGTGAGCAGAAAATCCAGGATGATGGTGCGATTGGCTGCACAGAGATCGCGCATCTGCACCTTTGTCATATAGTCGTGATACTTTAAAATATCACGCCGATAGGATTCTAAGGTGTTTGGTGAAACCTTTTTCACCTGTGATAAATAAGAAAGATATTCTTCAATCATGGGATCCACAAACGGTCGCCTCCCTTGCCGATTCTTTTATTTTACAAAATTTTCGCCCTTTTGGCAAGCCTTTTTTCAAAAAATAATCATAAAACCGCGAAAATCGGCACTGTATTTAAATAATGCCGCAAATCGCGTGCAAAAGTACGGGAACCACATAGCTTTCCAGCCACGCACAGAGAAAGAGCAGCAGCAAAAAAAGCAGGGTGACCTTGACGTTTCTGCGGTAGATTTGACGTTTTAAGGTATGCTGACCGGGATTTCCGGCGATGTAGCGCCGTTCTTTGAAAAAGGAGATTTGATAGACGCCGTAGAAACAGAGCGCCGGAATCAGAATCAGGTTTTGCGGCAGGAGGGACAAAAGCGCAATTACCATGCCGCGCAGCGAATAGGCGCGCAGCAGGCAGGCGACAACATAGCCGGTGCGAAAGCTCTTGGCGATGATCTGGATCACTCCGAGCGGCAGCAGCCAGACCGACCA
>URTH01000184.1 GCA_900550775.1 uncultured Eubacteriales bacterium
ATCTCAGACGGCGATTTTTTTGAGAATCCGGCATTGCTTGCCGCAGTGGAAAATTGTAAAAAGAACGGCAGCGCTCTGCACCTTTTGGGTCTGCTCTCGGACGGCGGTGTGCACAGCCATAATCAGCACCTTTACGGCCTGCTTCAGCTGGCAAAAAAGAACGGGCTTACCAAGGTGCATGTCCATGCCTTTTTAGACGGCCGTGATGTACCGCCCTCCTCCGGTGCGGATTATGTGGAGGAATTGGTTGCAAAAATCCGTGAAATCGGCGTTGGCGATGTTGCCAGCGTGATGGGCCGCTATTATGCCATGGATCGCGATAACCGCTGGGAGCGTGTGCAAAAGGCGTACGCCGCAATGGTTCTTGGCGAGGGCAATACCGCAGAGTCGGCGGTGACTGCCGTAAAAGAGAGCTATAACGAGAAGATCACGGACGAATTTGTGGTTCCGACCGTGGTGGTTAAGGATGGCGCGCCGGTAGGAAAAATTCAGGAGAATGATTCGGTGATCTTCTTCAATTTCCGCCCGGATCGCGCGCGGGAGATTACCCGGACGATTGTTGATCCGGAATTTAATGGGTTTGAACGTTCTTATTTTAAAACCTGTTATGTGTGCATGACCCAGTACGACGCGTCCATGCCCAATGTGGAGGTTGCGTTTAAGCCGGAGACGCTGGTGAATACCTTTGGAGAATACATCAGCCGCAAGGGGCTGCGTCAGCTGCGTATCGCCGAGACGGAGAAGTACGCGCATGTGACGTTCTTCTTTAACGGCGGTGTAGAGACCGTGTGTGACGGCGAGGATCGCGTGCTGATCAATTCTCCCAAGGTGGCGACCTATGATTTGCAGCCGGAAATGAGTGCGCCGGAGGTGACCGACGCCGTGGTTGCACGTATTGAGAGCGGCGAATATGACGTGATCGTGTTAAACTTTGCAAACTGTGATATGGTTGGACATACCGGCGTGTTTGAGGCCGCTGTAAAGGCGGTGGAGACAGTGGACACTTGCCTTGGACGTGTGGTAGATGCCATCCAAAAGATGGGCGGTATGGCGCTGATTACCGCTGACCACGGTAACGCAGATCAGATGGTGGATTATACCACCGGCGGTCCGTTTACCGCGCATACCACCAACGTGGTTCCGCTGGTATTGGTCGGCAAAGAAGGCGTTTCGTTAAAACCGGGACGCCTGGCAGACCTGGCGCCCACTATGCTGGATCTGATGGGGCTGGAGAAACCGGCAGAGATGACGGGCGAGAGCCTGATCCAAAAAGCCTAAAAGATATACAAAAGGGACGAGGAATTTTCCTCGTCCCTTTGTGTTATGCGGGATCGGTGTCTTTGGGCGGTTTTTCCGCTGCGGCGGATGCCGATGCCTGGAGCGGTGCGCCTTTTCGTTCGCGGCTTTCCAAAATATCCAGTGCGATAATGCGCAGCATCGCAATCAGCGGCACGGCAAGGAAAATGCCGATAAACCCAAACAGGCCGCCGCCGATCAAAATACCCATAATAACCCAAAACGGACGGACATTCAGCGAGCCGGACAAAAGCTTTGGCTGGATAAAATTCGCGTCCAGCTGCTGCAAGACAATCAAAACGGCAACCACAATCAGCCCGGAGGTAAAGTTTTTGGTAAACGCGGTAATCAGTCCGGCAAGCACCGTTGCGGTGATGGCACCGAAGTAGGGAATCAGGTTAAACAGCCCGGTAATCAGCGCCAGCAGCAGTGCGTACTTGGTCTTTAAAATGCCCAGTGCAATGAAGGATAACAGAAAAATGATTGCCGCATCGGTCAGCTGACAGGAGATGTAAAGATGGATAAACTCATTGACCTTTTTGAGATAGCGCCCTAAAAAGCTGCGCCGCGATGCAGGGATATAGCTTTCTGCAATGCGGGTGCAGATTTTTTTCATGCGGTGGCGGTCAAGCAGAATGTAGATCGAAATGATAATCCCCAAAAAGGTGTGAAACAGGGCAGTGCCGACACTGACAACGCCCTTGGCGTAGCGGTTCATGGTGTCAAAGCTGAACTCGCTGAGCAGCTTGTCGGCCGAGAGCAGATTTTTATTCAGCAGGGTTTCCAGACTCTTGCTGCTGAATTCGTAAATGCCAAAGGAGTTAATCCAGGAGATAAAGCCTTGAATCAGGCTCGGCAACTGGTCGATCAGCTCACCGATGCTTTCCATCAGCGCCGGGATAATGGCAAACATCAGCAGGGTAATAAAGGCGAAAAACACCAGGTAAATCGTTGCGGTGGCAATGCCGCGCCGGTGCTTTACCAGCGGCGCAAGATTGGTTTTTTGACAAAACGCCTCTAATTTGCGGCACGGGACGTACAGGACATATGCAATACAAAAGCCGATGAAAAACGGCGTCAGCAGTGCAAAAAATTCCCCGATCCAGTTGAGCAGATCGCCAAAATTATCAAATGTCTTATAGACGGCAATCAGCGCAACGCCGAGCACAAATAAGCCGATATATTTTTTCAGTTCCTTCAGCCACATGGCGGACACCTCGCTTCTTCACGCAGTATTTTCATAAATTTTCCTGTTAAAATCGTATTGCGTTCGGACGATTACCAGTATACCATATTTTATCCAATTAGTAAACCAAAAAAAGAAATCCTTTCACAAATGAGAAGAAAAGCGGTGTAATTTGTGAAAAATAAGGTATGACGCGAATGGATTGCATGGTGGAATTAGGAAAAAAGACCAAAAATAAAAAATTTGCAATTTTTGATTGACAAATGAAAAAAAAGGGAGTATAATAGCCTCAAGATTTGAGAAACGGAACACAAAGGCGTGTTCGGCGAAATGCCGGACGCGCCTTTTTTTCGTTTTATCATGCTTTAATTTTTAGTGAGGGGAGCGAATCTTATGGCTGAAATGACAAAAATCGAGATCATTACAAGACAGAGTAAGTTGGAGAGTTTAAAGAATGCTTTAAACGAAATCGGAATTACCGGCATGACGGTAACCAATGTATTGGGCTACGGCGTACAAAAGGGGCAGAAGCATAAGTACAGAGGTGTGGATTACAGCGTTGACCTTCTGCCGAAGGTAAAGGTAGAGATGGTGGTATGTTCCATCCCGGTACAAACCGTGGTTGACGTTGCACTCAAAACGCTGAGAACCGGTGAGATCGGCGACGGTAAGATTTTTATATCGCCCGTAACCAGAGTCATCAAGGTCAGAACCGGTCAGGAGGATCAGGAAGCGCTGTAAAAGATCAGATACAATTTGGAATGAAAAAGAAAGAGGGTATGGAAGATGGAAACGATCTTAGCAACTGCGTTAAACGCGTTTTGGTTATTCTTTGGCGGCGTACTGGTGTTCTTTATGCAGGCCGGCTTTACTTTGGTAGAAACAGGCTTTACAAGGGCTAAGAACGCCGGAAACATTGTAATGAAAAACTGTGTGGACTTTATGGTAGGTTCCATTATTTACTGGTTTATCGGTTTTGGGTTAATGTACGGGACAACGATCGGCGGCGTTATCGGCATTCCCTTTGGACAGTTCTTTATGAACGGCGGCGCATATGAGCCGACAATGGATTATACATCTTTGTTCTTCCAGACGGTGTTCTGTGCGACCTCGGCAACCATCGTGTCCGGTGCAATGGCAGAGCGTACCAACTTTAAGGCATACGTAATTTACTCCGCTTTG
>URTH01000185.1 GCA_900550775.1 uncultured Eubacteriales bacterium
GTTAGATTTTGAAATAAAAGGTATAATAAAAGTAAGGCCGGCGCAGATTTTTCATGCGGCGATCAGGCAGGCCGCCGTGCTGGCAGTTACTTATTGTTATAAACAATTCAAAAAAGGAAGTGGAAATCATGGCTGAAAACAAGCACCCGATTGAAGGAATTATGTTTACGGCGCTGCAGGGCTTAAAAGAAATGATTGACGTCAATACGATTGTCGGCGACGCGATTACCGCGCCCGACGGCACGGTGATTATTCCGATTTCAAAGGTTGCCATTGGCTTTGGCGTCGGTGGCTCGGAGTTTGAGACGGTAAAAAAGAACGCCCGTGCGGATGAAAACGGCGCACCGAAGAACCTGTTCGGCGGCGGTACCGGCGGCGGTATCTCGCTGACCCCGGAGGGATTTTTGGTGGTCGGCGGCGGAAAGATCCGGATGATTTCTGTCACGCCGCAAAACAGCGTCTATGACAGACTGATGGATTTGGCGCCGGAGGCGATCGACAAGGTGTCGGAGCTTTTGGGAAAGAAGAAAAAGGTGGAGGTTACGGCAGAGGATCTGGACGAAGAAGATTTTTCCGCCCAAAACCCGGACGCATAACGAAATGAGGGGTCTGCAAACGCAGACCCCTTTGTTGTTATTTTTCGTAAGAGACCAAAAGCGGCTGCAGCTGTTTTCCCGCAAGCGCGGCTGCGACCGTGTCGGGAATCAGCGAAAAATGCGCCACCAGGGAATTTTCCTTTTCGATGCAGCTGTCCTGTCCGAACGGAACCAGATAAATATGCTTGCGCGCAAGCAGCGTGCCGATGTTTTTGGCGTTTGCGCCCAGGCCGTCATTGGTCGATACCGCGAGGACGACCGGGCGGTTGTTGCGAAGATGCGACTTTGCAGCCAGGGTCACCGTACTGTCCGCAATCCCTGTGGCAAGCTTTGCAATCGTGTTGCCGGTACAGGGCGCAATCAGCAAAAGATCCAGCTTCTTTTTCGGGCCGATGGGTTCTGCGTCCGGAATCGCCGTGATGACCGTCTCGCCGGTGATCGCCTCGATGGTATGAATGATTTGTTCGGCCGTGCCAAACCGTGTGTCGGTGACCGCGGTCTTTTCCGACAGAATCGGAATCACGCGGTAGCCGAGATGTACCAGATGTTCGATTTGGGGCAGCACCTTCTGAAAGGTGCAGTAGGAGCCGGTCAGGGCAAAGCCGAGCGTTTGGCCGTTTTGCATAGTGTTACACCCCCAGTTCTTCTAAGATATTTGAGATGGTGTCCTTGATGATGTCGCCTGCGGTCTGCGGCGCGACCTTGCCCGGCAGCGAGAGCGCCCAGATGACGTTGATCCCCAGCTTTTGTGCCGTCTCAAAATCAACGCCGCCCGGCGCTGACGCAAGGTCAATAATCAGGCAGGAATCCGAGAGCAGCGACAGCAGTTTAAAATCCAAAACCATGTGGGGTACGGTATTAAATATCAGATCATAGTCCGCGATGCAGCCGGGCAGATCGGCATAGGTCAGCGCCCGGTACCCGTGATAGCCGATCCAGGCAAGATCCGACCTTTTGCGCGCCGCCACACTCACCTTGGCGCCGAGGGCGCCGAGTGTCTGCGAGAGCATCTTGCCGATTCTGCCGTGGCCGAGGATCAGGCAGCGGCTGTTGTGGATGGTATACGGCGTCTCTGCCATGGCGATTTCGATCGCACCCTCCACGGTGGGAATGCTGTTTTGGATCGCCAGCTCTTCGCGCTGCATATAGTCGATCAAGTGGACGTTGTAGAGCGCGGCAAGCGTTTTGAGCGGATCGTCCGCGCGGCCGGCAAAGAGCAGCTGCTCCTTTGACATTTTGCGCAGACAGTCGCCGATGTGGATTTTGTCCGCCGAAAAGGCGGTCTTTACGGTCTCGCCGTCACCGGTATAGGGAAGCGGCAATACCACGATGTCTGCGCCGCCGATGCACGCGTCCAGGCTGTCGCAGGCAAAAACCGAAACCCCGGCAGGATAGGCCGCCGCCTCCAGACCAAAGGTGCGCACCGGATAACCCTCTTTTGCGAAACGGGAGATCACCCGTATTTGTCTTAAGTCTCCGCCGATAAATGCAAAAGTTAAAAATTGATTCAATGGAAACACCTCTGTACTTACAGTCTATGAAAAACGGCGGATTTGGTGCAGTCGCGGCGAATGTAAATAATTTGTAAATTGGCGGCGGATTGTGCGATTCTTTCTTGATTATTTTTGTGCGGTGTGGTAGAATAAACGATATAGAAAACAGTCGTTTTACAGGAAACCGATATGAGGTGATTGGGATGGATAAACAGGCAAGAGAAGCCAGAGACATGGTAAAGAATATGCCGCTGAAAGAGAAGATCGCGCACATCTGGCTTTATGATAAGTGGTGGATCATCGGCATTACTGTCGTGCTGCTTTTGATTTTCGGCACGGTGTACGAGGTGATGACGCGGCCGGCCTATGATTTGGAGGTCGGCTTTTATTCGGAAAAGTATTTCAGTGACGAGACCCTCGCCGCAATGGAGGAGGCGATCGCCCCGTACGTTTCGGACACGGACGGCGACGGAGAAAAAACGGTCAAGATCTATAACGTCAGTCTGTCCGCGATGGGCGGTCAGAATTCCGGCGAGGCCGCGATGGCGATCCAGACCAAGTTCATGGCAGAGCTTTCGACCGGCGCGTACCCGGTGTTCTTCTTTGACGACTATTTTTATGAGATGATGCAGGGCGAAAATTACCGCGACACCATGGATTCCATGCGCAATCTGCGTACTTTGCCGCAGTTTGACGCGGCGCTTTCGCAAAACGGTGACACGGCGGTCTACTGGGGTACCCGTGCGCTTTATGAAAACGAAAAGGACAAGGAAGAGCGCGTGGCAGAGCATGACCGCGCGGCAGAGCTGGAACAGGCCATCTTTGGCGGCGCGGCGGCGGATTCTGCCGCACAGGCGGACTCTGCGGCACAGACGGATTCTGCGGAGCAGGAAGATTCTGCGGCATAAAGCCGCATGACGGAATCGGACGGAGGATAAAACGATGAGAAAATCTTTTTTAATGCTTTGGAACCGCTACCGTGAACTGATTTTATACTGCGTGTTCGGCGGTCTGACCTTTTTGGTGGACACCGGGCTGTTCTTTGTGTTCTCTTTGTTTTTGCCGCTGGATCATAACGCGTACCTGATGCACGGATGCAGCGTGCTCTCTACTCTTTCGGCCATCACGTTTGCCTATATCACCAACCGAAAATTCGTCTTTGAAAGCAAGGTGCACGGCATGTCGGCCGTGCTTTTGGAGATGGGTTCGTTTTACCTGGCGCGGGTGTTTACCATGGTTCTGGCGGAGATTCTGCTCCAGATCACCGTGGTGAATGCCGGGTTCCCGGCGCGCTGGATGAAGCTTTTGGTAAACGTAATTGTGATCGCGCTGAACTATGTATTCAGCAAGCTATGGATATTTAAAAAGCCGAAAAACAGTCCGGAAGAATAACGGACGGAAAATTCTTGACGGAGTGTATTGATAAACTCTATTTTGCAAAAAATTTCATTTTGAATGGATCGCCGTCCCCTGCTTAGCCATGCCGTCTCGGCTCTCGCCTCGGTCAGCGATGG
>URTH01000186.1 GCA_900550775.1 uncultured Eubacteriales bacterium
GGTCGTCACAATCTGGGCGCCGGCAAAAAAGATACCGCCCAAAAAGATGCGCATACTGCGCACCGCAAAGTCCATAAAGGTTTGGTTTTCCTTTCCGAACAGGAGCAGGATCTGTTCCGGGATGGTCTCACACAAAATCCAGCCCACAATCGTCACCGAGACCGACACGCAAAGCGCCAGAAGATAGGCGCTGCGCACCCTTTTCAGCTGTCTTGCGCCGCGGTTATAGCCGAGAATCGGCTGGCTTCCCACGCCGATGCCGATACATACCGAAATAATAATCATGCTGATTTTCATCACGATGCCCATGGCGCTCAGCGCGATATCGCCGCCGACCTCGCTTTGGTTTCCGTAGGTCACCAAAACATTGTTCAGCACGATATTGAGTACGGTGGACGCAAGCTGCAGCACGCAGCTTGATATGCCGAGGATGGACATGTTACGGCAGATACCGGCATTGAGCCGCATGGTACGCCGATGAAGGCGCATCTTACTCTTTTTGGTAAAGTACACCACCAAGATAACCGCGCTGACCACCTGAGAAATCGCCGTTGCAATGGCCGCGCCGGCCACATCCCAATGAAACACAAAAATAAAAAGCGGATCGAGTGCTACATTCAAAAGCGCACCGACCACAATGCTGTACATCGAAAGGTTCGGGTTTCCGTCCGTTCTTGCCATATTGGACATGGACACGCCAAGGACGTTAAAGGGCGCGGCAAGCAGAATGATTGAGGTATACTGTCTGGCGTATTCCAAGGTATTTTCACTCGCGCCGAACATTTTTACCAGCGGATCCAGGCACAAAAGCCCGACGATTGCCAAAACAACACCCGACAAAACACTCAGCACAAAGACGTTGCCGCAGGTCTGCTCGGCCGCCTCTTCGTCATGTTCGCCAAGTTTCAACGCCGCATAGGCGCTGCCGCCCGCACCAAGCAGGGTCGAGACGGCAAGAATGATCGTCACAATCGGAAACGCGATGGTGGTCGCCGCGTTGCCGAGATAGCCCACACCGCGGCCGATAAAAATCTGATCGACGATGTTATAAATCGCGTTCACCAGCATTCCCACCACGGACGGCAGCGCAAATCGGAGCAGCAGCGCTCCAATCGGCGCATATCCTAAAGGATTGATGACTTTTTGCTGCTTACTATCCATGAAATTCTCCTTTGATCTATCGTAATCGAATGTAATCTCTAATCCGGTGCAGTCTATCGCAATTTAACCCTCGCACGCCTTATCCGCGCAGCGCATCACCAGCACGGTTCCGCCCGGCGCAAAACGGATTTCGGCCACGTCTCCGCCGTCAAACTGGTTGCTGGACGCCTGGACGCGGTCGCACCGCAGGGTCATGCCCTCGGCCTCATACTTTAACCCGTGCACGCAAAAGTCGTTGACATCGCCGCCGAACGGAAAAAAGGAAATATATTTTTTCTCGTTCGGATAAAGCACAAAGGGCGCGTTCTCCATCCAGATTTCCTGTGTGCCGCTTACCATCCGCATACGGACGCCGCGGCGGAGCGCCTGATGCATCAGGCAATAATGCGAATATTCGTGATCGCGCCGACCGCCGAGTCCGCCAAGCAGCAGCACCTCATTGTAGCCGTTTTCTATGGCAAAGTCCAGGCACAGATTGGTGTCGGTCTCATCCTTTTCCGACGGGAAAATCCGATGCCGAATCCCGTCCGGATACGATTCGATCCCGGAATCCAAATCACCGATAATCATATCGGGCGTCACGCCGAGCCGCTGTGCGTGGCGAAAGCCGCCGTCTGCGCACAGGATGAAATCGCGGCCGTATTCCGCTTTCCAGACGCGGTCGGTATCCATATTGCCGCCGCAAAAAATGATACAACGTTTCACGAGAGCACCGCCTCAGCAAGATCGGTTAAATTTTTGACGGCCGCCGCCGCGTCATCTGCGCCAAAGACCGACGATCCTGCCACCAAAATATTTGCGCCGGCCGCCACCGGCATCGCAATGGTCTTTGCACTGATGCCGCCGTCCACCTCAATATCCATGGACGGATTTTCGACATCCGCCATGCTGCGCAGCGCACGGATTTTTTCATTGACTGCCTCGATATAGGACTGGCCGCCAAAGCCCGGCTCAACGCTCATCACCAGCGCAAGCTCATAGTGCGGCAAGATGCCCTCAAGCACGCTGACCGGCGTTTTGGGCTTCACCGAAATCCCGGCGCGAATCCCAAAGCTGTGGATTTGCCGGGCTAAGCGAATCATGCCGGGTTTGTCCCCGGCTGCCTCACTATGTACGGTGATTAAATCCGCACCGGCCTTTGCAAAGGGTTCAATATAATTTTGCGGCTCGCTCAGCATCAGATGCACGTCAAAAAACATCTTGCTGCACTTTCGCAGGGACTGCACCACGTGCGGTGAATAGCTCAGGTTCGGCACAAAGTGACCGTCCATAATATCAATATGCAAATAGGTGCAGCCGGCACGCTCAACCTTTTCGACCTCTTCACACAGTTTTCCGGCGTCCGCCGCCAGGATTGACGGGGCAATTTCGATCTTCATGATATCCTCACTTTCTTTGCTGCATCTCCTGCAGCAATCTGCAATAGCTTTCGTGTCTTGACGGGGCAATTTTTCCGTCTTTGAGCGCTGCCAGCACGCTGCAGCCCTTCTCTACCGTATGGCTGCAATCCCGAAACCGACACGACCCTAAATACGGAGCAAACTCCCGAAACAGCGGCGCGTAGTCCGCAATCGCAAGGAGCGACATATCTAAGTTCCCAAACCCCGGCGTATCCATGATATAGCCGCCGCCCGGAATCTGCGCAAGCTCGGTATGGCGCGTGGTATGCTTGCCGCGTTCCACACGCTGGCTGACTGCGCCGGTTGCAAAGGCCTCACGCTCAAAAATCCGATTTAAAAGGCTGGATTTACCCACGCCGGAATTCCCGGCAAACACGGTGATCTGACCGCGCAGCAGCTCCTTTAGCTGCGGTACGTTCTCACCCGTCTCGGCGCTGAGAAACAGTGTGGTAAACCCGGCCGACCGATAAATTTCGGCGTAGGCGTCCGCACACTTAAGATCCGCCTTGTTCCAGCACAGAATCGGTTCGATTCCCTCATGTTCCGCCGCCGCAATCAGCTTGTCCAAAAGATAAAGGTTGGGCTTGGGGTTTGCCACCGCCGCGACAATGGCAATCTGGGTCACATTGGCAACGGGCGGCCGCAGCAAGGCGCATTTTCGCGGCAGAATCTCATCCACCGACCCGGAAGCCGCGCGCGGATCATAGCTGATTTTTACCATATCGCCGACCAGCGGCGTCTGCTTTTCCTTGCGGAAGATGCCGCGGGCGCGGCACTCTAATACGCCGTCGGCGGTATCTACATAGTAGAAACCGCCGATTCCTTTTACAATTCTTCCCTGATATTCCATCATTTAGTCTCCGATTCCGGGCGCAGCCGCATCGGTCTGACCGCCGGAGGTTTGATTGCTGCCGCCGGTAGAAGTACCGCTGCCGCCCTCGGACGGGGTCTTGGTCGGCGTGGTGGTCTTAGCCGGTTTTTCTGTGGTCGGTGTTTCCGGTGTCTTATCCGTGGATGGCGTTTCCGGTGTAGATGGCG
>URTH01000187.1 GCA_900550775.1 uncultured Eubacteriales bacterium
GCAAAAGCGTCCTCGTTTTCGACCGGGATAATTTCGTCATAGATCGAGGTGTCGAGGGTTTCCGGTACGAAGCCGGCGCCAATGCCCTGAATCTTGTGCGGGCCTGCAACGCCCTTTGAGAGTACCGGAGAGGTCGCCGGTTCGACGGCAACAATTTTTACATCGGGGTTTTGCGACTTTAGATAAGCGCCCACGCCGGAGATGGTACCGCCGGTGCCGACCCCGGCCACAAAGATATCCACCTTGCCGTCTGTGTCCTCCCAGATTTCCGGGCCGGTGGTTGCCTTGTGAACGGCCGGGTTAATTTGGTTGGTAAACTGGCTGGGGATAAAGCTGTGCGGTGTCTCTTTTGCGAGCTCTTCTGCTTTGGCGATCGCACCCTTCATGCCCTTTGCGCCGTCGGTCAACACCAGTTTTGCCCCATAGGCTTTTAAAAGGTTGCGGCGTTCCACGCTCATGGTTTCCGGCATGGTTAAAATAACCTGATATCCCTTTGCTGCCGCCACGGCAGAAAGGCCGATGCCGGTGTTGCCGCTGGTCGGTTCGATAATGACGGAGTCCGGCTTTAACAGCCCCTTTGCCTCGGCGTCCTCAATCATGCCCTTGGCGATTCTGTCCTTGACGCTGCCGGCCGGATTGAAATATTCCACCTTTGCGAGCAGCGTGGCCGCAAGGTTTTCTTCCTTTTCATAGTTGACAAGCTCCAAAAGCGGTGTTTTGCCGATTAAATCCGTAATTTTTTGATAAACCTTCATGATAAACACTCCTTATTTTAATCTTTGTTTTTGATTGTTTATGCTCTTATTTTGACCGACAAATCCAACATCGCCAAAACGGATTTACTTTTTCTCGCATCCAATCACCTCGTATAATATACCTAATACCTATCTGATTTATAGGCATTATAACACGAAGTATTTCATTTGTCAATAGAAAACGAAAAAAAGAGCAGAAAAAAATGAAAATTTTTTCCTGCTCATTGGGTATGTCGTAATTAGCTCTTTCGCAAACGTTTATCGGATTTGACCGCAAGACGGGTTCCCACGCTCTGGAAAATTTGTACCAGCAAAATTAAAAACAGAACCGCGATCGTCATAACCAGATATTTGTATCGATAGTAGCCATAGTTAATGGCAATTTTACCAAGACCACCGCCGCCGATGATACCGCTCATGGCAGAGTAGCCGAGTACGGTGGTGATGGTGATGGTCAGGTTGTTGAGCAGAGACGGGATACTCTCCGGGATCATAACCTTGCAGATAATCTGCAGCGGTGTCGCACCCATACTCTGTGCTGCCTCAATGATGTTGGGATTGATCTCACGCAGACTGCTCTCGACCATACGGGCGACAAAGGGCGCCGCGGCGATGACTAGCGGAACGATGGAGGCGGTGGTGCCGACCACGGTTCCCACAATCAGACGGGTCAGCGGAAAGACCAGAATCATCAGGATCAAAAACGGAATTGAACGCAGCAGATTGATAATGACATTTAAAATCTGCAAAATCGGCTTGGGCAGCGGAAGAACACCGTTTTCTTCGCCGGCGACAATCAGCACGCCGAGCGGCAGGCCGATGACAACGGCAAAGAGGGTCGAGAGCAGCGTAATGTAAACGGTTTCCCAGATGGCAAGCCATAATTCGCTTTGCAGAATTTCAATGGCCTCTGTAACCGTAGGATTGGATAAAAGCTGATTAAGCATGGTCGCTGTCCCTCCTTACTATAATATGCGGCGTTTGTTTCAAATACGCCACGGCGGCATCGGTCTGTTCCTTTCCGCCCTCGATTTCCAGTACCATGGTACCGAAAACCTTGTCGTCGATGCACTTGGTCTGCGCGGCTAAAATGTTGGCGGCAATCTTTTTCTCCATTGCCATTTTGGCAATGAGCGGCGAGGACGCAACCTTGGCGCCGTGATAGACAACCTGAATCCGATTCTCCGCACCGGCAACGGCGTTTTCTGCCGTATCGGGAAAGACCAGATGTTTTGCGGCCTCGGACTGTGGCATGGTGAATACCCGGTCAACCTCGCCCTCTTCGACCACACGGCCGCCGTCTAAAATGGCGACCTTATTGCAGATCTTTTCCACCACGCTCATCTGGTGGGTAATGATAATTACGGTGATCCCCATTTTTCGGTTGATTTCACGGATTAACTCTAAGATTGACTGGGTTGTTTTCGGATCCAGTGCGCTGGTTGCCTCATCGCACAAGAGCACCTCCGGGTCGGTAGCCAGCGCTCTGGCGATGGCAATACGCTGCATCTGACCGCCGGAGAGCTGCGCCGGGTAGGCGTTTTCTTTATCGGGGAGACCGACAGTATGCAAAAGCTCCCGCGCGCGCTGCCGTGCCGCCTGTTTTTTTACACCGGCAAGCTCCAGCGGAAAGCAGATGTTCTCCAGGCAGGTGCGCTGCATCAGCAGATTAAAGCTTTGAAAAATCATGGTGACCTTGCGGCGCACCTTGCGCAGCTCCGCATCGGAGAGCGTGCCGATGCTTTGGCCGCCGATCAGAACCTCACCGGCGGTCGGCCGCTCTAACATATTGATGCAGCGAACCAGGGTGGACTTTCCGGCGCCGCTCATACCGATGATGCCGTAGATGTCGCCGTCCTCGATGGTAAGCGAGACATCGCACAGGGCCTCCACGGTTCCGTCAGCCGTCGAAAAGGATTTTGACAAGTTTTTTAGTTGTATCATAGAAACCTCCAAACACAGACAAAACGCCGGTTGAAAAATCAACCGACGCACAAGGCCGTGATTGCGTTTGCGGCCTTGGTCTGTTTGTTATCTTTTATTGCTGGCCGCCTTTGATGGCATCCAGTGTTTTCTGTTTTCCGCCGTACTGTGCAATCGGCTCTACGTGGATCGCGCCGACCGATACGATGTGCGTACCGTTTTCCTTGTTAAAGTCCTCCAGATAAGGCAGATGCTGGAAGTAGTTGGCGTCAACCTCGCCGCTCTCTACAACGTTGTTCGGCTGTACATAATCGGTAAACTCCTGTACTTTTAAGGTAATGTTTTTTGCCTCCAAAATCGGAGCAACGATCTTTAAAATTTCGGCGTGCGGCGTTGGCGATGCTGCAACCGTAATGGTTGTACCGGCCAGTGCGTCATAATTCACGCTGCTGTCATAGCCATCGCCGGGGTTGTCAACCGTGCTGACAACGGCGCCGTTGTACTGCTTTTCAATAAACTCGGCAACCTGCTCACTCTCTAAGGCCGCCTTGAGCGCCTTGATGGAATCCTTGTTCTCATCGCCTTCCTTGACAGCTAAAATGTTGCCGTATTCGGAGGAAGAGCCCTCGATTAACAGAGAATCCTTTACCGGGTTTAAATCTGCCTGGATTGCATAGTTTGAGTTGATGACCGCATAGTCCATATCCTGCAATACGTTCGGAAGCTGTGCGGCTTCTACCTCTTTAAAGGTGATCTGATAGGGGTTTTCGGCGATGTCTTTGATGGTTGCGGTGATGCCGGCGCCGTCTTTTAGCTTAATGTAGCCGTTGTCCTCTAAGAGCAGCAGCGCGCGTGCTTCGTTCGTGGTGTCGTTGGGGACTGCAACGGTGACCGATGCAGCCTGCTTTTTGCCGCAGCC
>URTH01000188.1 GCA_900550775.1 uncultured Eubacteriales bacterium
CGCCCTTTGTCCGGCAGTGCAGCGAACACGAAAAAGGAATTTTTGTCCTGGTGAAAACCTCGAACCAATCCTCCGGCGAATTGCAGGATTTAAAATCCGGCGGCCGGTATATCTATGAACATATGGCAGACCTGGTAAAGCAGTGGGGCGCGGATTTAATCGGTACCCACGGTTACAGCAGCGTCGGCGCCGTGGTAGGGGCGACCTATCCGGAGCAGGCCGAGGTACTGCGTAAAATCATGCCGCATACTTATTTTCTGGTTCCCGGCTACGGTGCGCAGGGCGGCAAGGCGGAGGACGTGGCAAAAAGCTTTAACCGTGACGGCTTGGGCGCAATTGTGAATGCCTCGCGTTCGATCATGTGCGCGTATCAAAAGCAGGGCGGAACGCTGGGGGACGCGGCACGCAGGGAAGCAATCCGGATGCGTGATGATATTATGAGCGCGGTAGGAGGAAAGTAACATGATCTGTGAAGTGGTGAAAAAGCAGTGGCTGACGCAGTCTGTCTGTGACATGACGGTACTATGCCCCGAAATGGCAAAAAACGCCGCGCCCGGTCAGTTTTTGCATATCCTGTGCGGCAGTGACAGCTATCTGCGCCGGCCGATCAGTATTTGCGATGTGGTCGGCAATCGGCTTTTGCGTTTTGTCTTTTCGGTAAAGGGAAAGGGAACAGAGGCGATATCAATGAAAAATCCGGGAGAATACCTTGATGTTTTAGGGCCGCTCGGACACGGGTTCTCGATTTCCGTCCCGGCGGAGCATCCGCCGCTGCTGATCGGCGGCGGCATCGGCGTTTTTCCGCTTTTGTATCTGGCAAAAAAGCTGGGCGGCAGAGCGAGCGCCGTACTGGGATTTCAAAATAAAGAGGCGGTGCTTTTGACGGACGAGTTTTCCAAGGTCTGTCAGAACGTCTTTTTATCGACCGATGACGGCAGCGCCGGTTTTCACGGCTATGTGACCGATATCTTAAAAAATATCGTGGATTCTAACCCGGTCTCGGCAATTTACACCTGCGGCCCCAAGGCAATGATGAAGCAGGTGAGCGTGATTGCCGCACAAAAGGGGATCCCCGTCCAGGTCTCATTGGAGGAGCGGATGGGCTGCGGCGTCGGCGCATGTATGACATGTACCTGCGGCATTGCCGGCGGCCGCAAGCGCGTCTGCAAGGACGGCCCGGTCTTTGACGGAACGGAGGTGGATTGGGATGACTAATATGGCGGTAACCATCGCAGGCGTCACCTGGAAGAACCCGGTCACCACCGGTTCGGGGACGTTTGGATTCGGCAGGGAATACAGCGAGTATTTCGATCTGTCGGAGCTCGGCGCGGTCTGCTTAAAGGCGCTTTCCGCCGTACCGCGGCAGGGGAATCCCTCTCCGCGGATCGCTGAGGTGGAAAAGGGCGTTTTAAACAGTGTTGGTTTGCAAAACCCCGGCGCGGCGGCGTTTTTGGAAAAGGAGCTTCCGTGGCTCAGAACGTTTGATACCAAGCTGATTGCAAATCTTTGCGGCTCCACCGTTGAGGACTATGTTGCAGTCGCGGAGATTTTGGGGGATCGCGTGGATATGTTTGAACTCAACATCTCCTGCCCCAACGTCAAAGAGGGCGGCATGGCGTTTGGCACAGATCCTAAGATGATTGAGCATATCACGCAAAAGGTCAAGGCGGTGTCCAAGGTTCCGCTGATTGTCAAGCTCTCGCCCAATGTGACGGATATTGCAGAGATGGCACGGGCGGCCGAAGCCGGCGGCGCGGACGCGATTTCGCTGATTAACACGCTGCTTGGCATGAAAATCGACGTGCATACCAGGCGGCCGATTCTGGCAAGAAACATGGGCGGCCTGTCCGGCCCTGCCATCAAGCCGATTGCGCTGCGGATGGTGTATCAGACGCGCCTTGCGACCAAGCTTCCGATCATCGGTATGGGCGGCATTGCTACCGGTGAGGACGCGGTGGAATTTATGCTTGCCGGCGCCAATGCGGTCGCGGTCGGTACGGCCGGCATGGTTGATCCGTATGCCTGGATTCGGGTACGCAACGGAATTTTGGAATATCTGGAGAAAAATAATGTTGCCGATGTCAATGAGATTGTTGGCGCGGTCAAAATAAACGGTTAGGCGCACGGGAGCCCAACCGAAGGAAAGGATGCGTAAAATGATGACAAACCAAGAAATTATTGCGATGCTGAAGGAAGCCGGCGTATTGCTGGAGGGACATTTTTTGCTGACCTCCGGGCGGCACAGTGATAAATATATGCAGTGTGCAAAGATTTTTCAGGATGCGAAATACAGTGTTCCGCTGTGCGCGGAGCTGGTCGCACAATACCGGGACGAGAATGTCGAACTGGTCATCGGCCCGGCAATCGGTGCGATTTCCATGTCCTATGAGGTGGGAAAGCAGCTCGGTGTGCGCAACATTTTTGCAGAACGCGAAAACGGTGTCATGACGCTGCGCCGCGGCTTTACAATTGAAAAGGGCGAGCGTGTGCTGATCGTGGAGGACGTTGTGACGACCGGCGGCAGCGTGCGTGAGGTCATGGATTTGGTTCGTGACTGCGGCGGCGAAATTGTCGGGGTCGGCTCAATCGTGGATCGCACCGGCGGCAAAATTGATTTCGGCGTACCGTACCGCAGTGCGTTTTCGATGGATATTACCTCTTATGAGCCGGGAGATTGCCCGATCTGCAAGACCGGCATGCCGCTTGTAAAGCCCGGAAGCCGCGCGGTGAAATAGTATGGCCGAGGATGCATCCAAAAAGAAAGCAAAAATCGACCACAGCGGTCACAGAAAGCGGCTGGATGAGAAGAATCGGATTGTCGGCGCGGAACAGATGCCGGAGCACGAGGTGTTAGAGCGCATTTTGTTTACCGTGATTCCGAGAGGAAACACCAACTTTATGGCGCATGAGCTTTTGAAAATGTGCGGGTCGCTCTACGGTGTTTTGACGGCCTCGCCGCAGGAGCTGACCAAGGTTGCGGGCATCGGCAGCCGTGCCGCGGAGTTTTTGCATGATTTGCTTCCGCTGCTCGGTATCGTGGAGCGTTGCAGAATGGACGAGGAAGGCAAAAGCAAGCCCTGTCTTGACACGGTTGAGAAAATGGGAGAATATGCAAAGTCCATTTTTTACGGAAAACTCACCGAGGCCTGTTATATGGTCAGCCTGAATGCAAGCAAAAGGGTGTACCGTCTGGATCGGATTGCGCAGGGAAGTCTGGACGAGGTACCGGTTTACACGCGTGAGGTCATCAAGCTTGCTTTATATATTGAGGCGGATTCGGTGTTTTTGGTGCATAACCACCCGGCCGGATATCTGGTTCCCTCCCAAAGCGATATTGCGATGACGCAGGAAATCGGAAGAGGTCTTATGACGCTCGGCATTGAGCTGATCGATCATATCATTGTCGGCGGCGGTGACTATATCAGTTTAAAACAGATGGGCGTTTTTTGAGGAAAGGTGAATCAGGCGGCAGAAAAGCTGCCGCCCTGATCCCGATGGAAAGTGTTTTTGCGTTTTGTACCATTTTTCGCCGTAAAACGGAGGCGCTTGCGAAAGAGAAAAAATTTTTTTAAAATTTTTTCATTTCGGTGTAGACAA
>URTH01000189.1 GCA_900550775.1 uncultured Eubacteriales bacterium
GATTGCTACCAATATATGAACAGGGAGCATATGGCTTGCGCTGCGTTACTTGGAACGACCGCGTGGATGTACGAAAAACAAATTTTTGCTCTTTCCGGTGTGTCGAGAAAACCCGATTCCAGAAAAAACAAACGCCCAACCCGAGGGGATATGACAAAAAAGCTATGCGACGGTTTGTGGCGGGGATCGAACGCGGTATTCTTTTTATACCGCGATGCTTATTATTTCGATACAGAAGGCGATGATAGCATTGAAAAAAGCGGACTGGAACTGATTGTTGCCAAGGATGTGCAAAAAAATGCACATCCGATATTGTAAACTAAAAACAAATATGGTATCATGAACGTAAAGTAAAGTTACAGGAAGTGATGGCATGTACACAATACCGCCAAAGAAAATGGTTATTATCAACATTCTTGACATCCTAAAAAAATATTCCGATATGGATCATCGCCTCACACAGACGCAGATCATGGATATTTTGAAAAAAGAGTACTACATGGACGTTGACCGGCGGACGGTAAAGAGAAATTTGATGAACCTTTTGGATTTTGATTTCGGAATCGATTATACCGAGATTGTCAAGAAGAATGAAAAGGGCGAAGATACACCGATTTGTACCGATTGGTACATAACAAGGCAGTTTGACGATTCCGAACTTCGTCTTTTGATCGACAGTGTCCTTTTTTCAAAAACCATACCGCACAACCAGGGCAAAAAGCTGATTGAAAAACTGAAAGGACTATCCAATGTTTACTTTGATAAAAAGGTGGGGCATATCTGCAGTCTCCCGGAGAATGGACCGGAAAACAAGGAACTGTTCTATACCATCGATGTGTTGGATGAAGCGATCGCAAAGGGCAAAAAGGTTTCGTTTATGTATAACTCCTACGGCGCGGATAAAAAACTACATCCCAAGCGAGAAAATGCGTATATCATCAATCCTTATCAGATGGTGGCAACCAACGGAAGATATTATCTGATTTGCAACTATGACAAGTACGACAGCCTTTCCAACTATCGGATTGACAGGATCACCGGGATTAGAATACTTGACGAAAAGCGAAAGCCGGTCAGAGCCTTAAAAGAAGGCGAAATCAACCTGCCAAAGCATATGGCAGAGCATTTGTATATGTTCGCCGGCGAGAGCATAAGGACGAAATTCAAGGCAAAAGACTATATTATCGATCAAATCATCGATTGGTTCGGCTTGGAACCGAGAATCACAAAGGTGAACAATGACGAATGCATGGTTGAGGTCGTTGTAAACGAGGAAGCATTTTTCTGCTGGGCGATGCAATACGGACTCCACATTGAGGTGCTGGAACCCTTATCGATGAGAGCGCGGATCAAAGATGCCGTCAGAGAATTAAATGACAAGTATGCCGATTGATTTGATGTGCTGTTTTTTGCACATTGCTTGCGCTATTCTATTACCTGAAACAGAGTGAACGGAGGTTTTCTCATGTCTGAGATGAAAAAAGAAAAAACAAATTTGATCGAAAAGCTGTTTTTTAAGTGGCGGCAGCAGCAAAATGAAGAATCTGATGAAGAATATAAAAAGTACGGTACAGGGGAGATCCCCAAAAACGCTTTTTTGCCGGACGGTATTGTCGATGAGGCACAGTTTGCTCAAAAAAAGCAAGCGGGAAAAGCAGTGATGTTTGTTGCCAAAGAGGCAAATTGGTACAACGACGACACCGATAAAGAGCGCTGCGAAACCGCGGCGGGCGATGCGAGCTTTTGGGTGAGGGATGTTGCGTTTCATGATGTGCCGGAAACCATGTTTTCAAAACGCCTTTCTATGCTGGTCAATGCATATGACAACAATGATTATGAAACGGTGAATAAAAACCATATCCATCTTCAATCGTGTGCGTTTATCAATCTGAACAAAAGGGGCGGTTTGCCGTTTTGCAGATGGGAAGCCTTAGAGGGATATACCGCGCAGTATGCCGCGTATATTGGGAAAGAGATCAAGCTGATTCAGCCCGATCTTATCATATGCTGCGGCGACGGTGTAAAATGGCTGCTGGAGAAATATCATATCACCGATGACATAGAGGCAAAGGTTATTTCAGTATATCATCCGAGCTATTTTGCGCTTTCGGATGCCGAATATTTAAAGCAGTTTCAGTGTTCGCTGACCGGCAAGGAGTGGGTTTATCAAAAAAGAACTGCCGAAAATAGAACTGAGAATGACGCGAAAGAATCCCCGAAGGGAATTATGTTTGATACCAATAAAACATATTCCGATACGGCAACGTTTGATATGCTGACCGACGGGAAAATCAGCGCCTATGATGACGCGTGCAAGTATTTGAGAAGTTTTCGTATCGGGGATATTGTATTTTATTATGTAAAAGGAAAAGGCGTGGTTGCGGCAGGGGAGGTTTGTTCGGATATTAAAGAATGCCAATATCATGGGTCCATCGAAAATTACAGAACGGTGAAAAGGCTTGTGCCAAAAGAAGTGCCAACGGAAGAGAAATTGAAAGGTATATCGCCTTCGGAAATAAAAGCGTTGTTTGGCGGCAAGGGATTTTACTGGGCATCCACCGTAAAAACACCTTTTTTGCGGGGAGACGAGCCAAATGTCTTACTCCGAAAATTAAAAGAGTTATATTGCGAAGAGAAAGGATAGCGCTATGCTTTACGTAATGTCGGATATCCACGGATGTTATGATCAATACATAAAAATGCTTCATCAAATCGGATTTGGCAACGGTGACACGCTATATGTTTTGGGCGATGTTGTGGACAGAGGCGATGACGGGATTAAAATACTGTGGGACATGATGCACCGCAACAATGTGATTCCCTTGCTTGGCAATCATGAATATATGGCGTACAGTGTAATGAAAAAGTGCAATGTTGAACTGACGGCTGATAACTTTCATACTCTTTGCACCAAGGAAACAATGGAAATGTATCAGGAATGGATGTTTAACGGCGGAATACCGACGATACAGCAGTTTTTAAAGCTTGATAAAGCAAAACGTGAATCAATCACCGAGTATTTGGGCGAATTTGAATTGTATGAGGAGCTTACGGTCAATGGAAACCGGTTTGTGCTGGTTCACGCGGGGCTCAATCATTTTAAGGAATCAAAGCCGCTGCATGAATATGATATCCGGGATATGATATGGGAACATTGCGATTATACAAGGCAGTATTATAAAGATCAATATCTTGTCACCGGGCATACGCCTACGTTTCTTATTGATGAAAAGTACAGAGGTAAAATTTATAGAGGCCAAAACAACATTGCAATTGATTGCGGTGCGGTATACGGCGGCAGTCTCGGCTGCATTTGCCTGAATACGCTGGAAGAATTTTATATATAAAAGGAGAGAACGGACGATGGAAACAAATGAACGAGAGGGGATATCCAACGGCGCTGCGGAGGAACGGGTAGAACTTCATGTCCATACCAAGATGAGCGCCATGGACGCGGTGACTTCTGCCGGCGATCTGATCAGGCGCGCGGCCGAGTGGGGACACAAGGCGATCGCCATTACGGATCACGGTGTGGCGCAGGCTTTTCCGGACGCGCACAAGGCGGCGATGGACGTGAGAAATAGTA
>URTH01000190.1 GCA_900550775.1 uncultured Eubacteriales bacterium
ACGATGCAGGCCGAGAGCGAAATCATGCGCCGCTCCAGCGCCCCTCCGATATGAAGTGCAATAAAGCCTGCTTCGTGTTCATTGATAATCAGGTGCAGCTCGTTTTCAAAGATGTTGCCAAGCAGCTGCGCCGTCGCCATCATGTTGGGGTATTTTGCTTTGATCTGCGGCAGCAGCTGGTTGGGAAAGAGGATTCCGAACCGTAGTCTTGCAACGGACGCCTTAAGCTGGATCATCATCAGATGGACAAAAAAGCGATCCTCAAGCAGCGATACTCCGGTGATGTCGCTAATCAGGTTCACCGCCCGTACCGTCATCCGGCAAAGCGCCGCATTTTGCAGTTCAAAATTTCTGCGCGACGCGTCATCCTCAAACTGCTGGATTTCGGCGATAGCAATGAGGAAGAGCATATAGTCATATTCCCCGCTTGCAATGTTATCACCGATGGATTCGGTCAAATGCTGAACCAGGCTTTTTGCCATTGCCTCATCCGATATACCGTCTACCGGCGTTTTTTCCGCTTTCGGCATCGCAACGACATGACCCTTTCTGGCACGGACGATACCAAGCGATGCCAAAAACAACAATTGGGTGCCGGAATACAGATTCCAGCGAATCCCAAATTCTTTCTCGGTGTCCAGCATTGCCTTGGCCGTCAGATCTGCCTCAAATCCGTCCAGCGCCGCACATATCGCCGTATACTCCCCGGCAGGGAGCGGTGCGTATCTTGCCTCTCTCTGGTGCATCAGATCGGCATACTGTGTGCCAAACTCGGTGTAAAAATCCCAGAACGCCAGCCGAAAATGAAACTCACTGTACCGTATGGAAAGTCCTTTGCCCTTCTTCCTCTCCAAAACGATTTGCCGCTTTTCCAGCCAATCGGAAACCTTTTGCAAAATTTTATCCAGCTGCGACCTTCCCAGATAATATTGCTCGGACAGCCGCTGTGCTGTCAAAACGTCGTCCCGAAACAGATGCCGCAGGATAAAGAAAAAGATTTTTTTCTCTTCTGCATCCTCTTCGCCGCCCAGACGCTGCCACGCTTCCTCCGAGATGGAAAGCATGACGCCGTATCCCGGTTTTGTTTCAAGCCCGTCAGTCTGCCGCTCTGCCAGAAATCCCCTGATTGCCTCTATATCGTTCCGAACCGTCTTGACCGAAACGTCCTCCATTTGAGCCAGTCTTTGGTATGTCATAAAGGTTTGGTTTTGATACAGAGTTTTTAGAATTCTTCTTTGCCGCTCATGCATTGTCATGCGACTCCTTCCGTTTCCCGTGTTCCTCTGTACAATACGCATTATACACAGAACATACGGTTTTGTATTTTTATTTTTTTGCCACATCCGGGGAATTTTCTGCAATAGTCCGTATTTACGCGAAGTTTGCGGCCTATTTTTTTAATTTCGGATGCGATTGATGCGATATCATAGTCTTATTTTTCCTCTCAAGACACACGTTATGCGATAAAAAAGGACGGTAAGCATAGAACCCCGGCATCCGGTTCGCGCTATGTTGTGCTTTTCTGATAAACCATACATCATACAACCAACTACATCAAGCGTATTACCGGACGCTGTTTGCGTCCATGTTACAGTCCTTTTGATTTTTTGATTTTTCTCTTCTATTTCTTCTGCGTATCCGTCATAAGGGTCACCGTAAAGACGGTTCCCTCCCTGCTGTCGCCGCTGACTTCAATTTTTCCGTGCATCTTGCCGACCAGGTTTTTTGTAATGGCAAGCCCCAGCCCATGGCCGGTGTTGGTTTGTCTCGCCTGATCCAGCCGATAAAACCGCTCAAAGATATGCGCCGCTTCTTCCTTGGTGATCACGGTGCTGCGGTTTGCCACGCGAAAGACGGCGCGGTTTCCCTTGCGCGACAGTGCAATCAAGACGGATCCGCCGGCGGCCTCATATTTCAGCGCATTGTCAATCAGCGAATACACCACGCGATTGATATCTCCGGGATTTGCATACACAAAAATGTCTGGTGCGATCTCTGTTTCGTAAGAGATATTCTTTTCATAGGCTACGGACTCCATCACGAGGGCATTTTGTTCAATCACATCGGACAGATTGATTTTTTGCATTTCTTCGCAGCTTTCGGTGTTTTCCGATCTTGAAAGCACCAGCATTTCTTCAATCAGGCCGCGCATATTTTCTGCCGCCTGCCCGGTACCGCAAATCCACTGCTGCATCTCGGAAACGGTTGCGGTCTGATTTTTGGATAGAATATCATTGTTTGCCAAAATGGCGGTCAGCGGCGTTTTTAAGTCATGCGATATATCGGTAATAAATTGTTTTTCTCTTTGGATTGACTCCTCCAGCGGCCGAACCGCCACAGCGGCCAGATGGCGGCTGATCAGGTAAAAAATCAGCATCGCCCCGATGAAAATTGCCGCCAACACGAGAAACAGTTCTAGCATTTGGTATCGGATAAAGTTCTTTTCGGCGATGGCAATCTTCATGTCCTCGCCGCCCTGCTTGAAATAATAGAGATCCCTGCCGCGCAGCGTTCCAAAGTTTTCCGATTCGTTTTGTACCTCTTCGCCGATGCGGGAAAGCACCTCCTCGTCAAAGACATCCGCATCTCTTGAAATCACCGTGGTTTCCTTGCTTTGCGTATTGTAAAAGAAAACAAAAATAGATTTTGCATACGGCTTTTCAAAATCGTCCTCTTCCTTTGGCGGCATCTCCTTCGGTGCGGGCGGCCTGTGATCAGCATCGGGCATACTGCCGCTCTCCGTCCCTGTCGGTGCCGGCACCGGTGAGAAAAATGCCTGCGGATGCTGCCTTAATACATCCCGGATGGCATCATACGGCTCCAGCTTTTGCGACATGGTGGTTTTCAGTTCCTCGGTGCCGGCATGAAAAAAGTAACCAAAGATAATGACCTCTACCGCAAACAAAACAACGCCGACCATCAAAAGATTTGATAAAATAAAATTACGTTTATATTGTTTCAGCATGATTTTCCTCCAGCCGGTAGCCCAAGCCCTGAATATTTTTGATCCACACCTGAGACGACAGATATTTCAACTTTTTTCTGAGGAACGAAATATACGCCTCCACATTATTTTCTGTCGTATCGGAGTCCATCCCCCAGACATGCACGATCAGGCTCTCCTTCGTCACCGTAATTTTTGGGTTTTGAAAGAGCATTTTTAAGACCTCAAATTCCTTTTTTGTCAGCTGAATCGACTGCTCGCCCCGATGCAGCATCGCAGTATTTAAATCAAGGCTTAAATCGCCGTAATCAAGGTCGTTCATCACAATGGCGCCCTTTCGCCTTGTCAGCGCCCCCACGCGCGCCAAAAGCTCGGCGGCATCAACGGGCTTTGTCATATAATCGTCTGCTCCAAGACCAAGACCTCGAATCTTGTCAATATCGTCCTTCTTAGCTGATACCATGATCACCGGAATATTTTGGGTTTCCGATGAAGCTTTCAGACGTTCCAGAATGCTGTATCCATCTTCTCCCGGAAGCATGATATCCAGAAGGATCAGATCCGGCAGTTCTTCTTTCAGTGCATCTTTCAGTTCTTTACTGTTTGCCATCCCTCTTGCAGAA
>URTH01000191.1 GCA_900550775.1 uncultured Eubacteriales bacterium
CCGTCATTGGGATTTTATGCGCCGTGATATAATCCTGCTCCGCCTTGGCGATCCCGTGCGCACGGACAATCAAATCCGTATCGGGCGGAACCTCGGATAAATCCGTCACCACGTCAACGCCGTGACGCTTTAAATCCTCGGTCACATCGGTGTTGTGGATCAGCATTCCGTAGCACGCGTGGTGTCCCGGCGCGTCTGCCAGGTCATAGGCAATCTTGACCGCCCTTGCGACACCAAAGCAAAAGCCGGCCTTTTCAGCGATCTCGATCTTCATAGGTTTTCACTCCTGCAAGTGCGGCAATCGTCGGCATAATCTGCTCGTCCGTGATTTTTTGCAAATCCTCCGAGGTCGGTTTCTTTTCCGCGTACTGCTGCATGGAAATCGGCGCGCCGAAACGGACGGTCATCTTCCGAAACGGCTTATACTCTCCCGAAATTCCCACCGGCAGAATATCAACCCCGGCCATTGCGGCAATCAGCGCTGCGCCCTGCTTACCCTTGCGAAGGTGCCCATCGTGCGATCTGCCGCCCTCCGGAAAGACGGCGACCCACTCGCCGCCCTTTAACATCTTGACGGCGGCACGCAGCGCGCCGACATCACTCTTGCCTCTGCGGATCGGAAAAGCGCCGAGCGCCCTTATCAGCTTTCCGAAAAAGCGGTTGTGAAACAATTCTTCCTTTGCCATATAGCGCAGACGTATCGGCAGACATACGCCAAGCATCGGCGGATCCAAATTGCTCTTGTGATTGGCACAAACTACAAAGGTGCCGCTTTGGGGAATATTTTCTTCTCCCTCAATCCGTATCCGAAAACAAAGGCGGTAGATTCCCTCCACAACCTTTCTCGCTACATCATAAAACTGCATACCATCCCTCCGATATTCGCCGCATTGTCGTATCACTGCGCATTTTGGCGCAGCAATTCCGTAAATCTGTCCGTTTCAGCCGTACGGCGCACGGCTACCGTTGCAGCGCCTGTGCAAAATGGGTGATTTTCTCCACCGTCTCATCAAGCGTCATCGCCGTACTATCCACCAGCACACTGTCTTGTGCCGGTTTGAGCGGTGCAAAATCTCTGCTGGAATCGTTCTTATCCCGAAACGCCATATCCTCCGTGACTGCGTCCAGCGTGGTCGCAACGCCTTTTTCGGTCAGCTCCGCATAGCGGCGCCGCGCACGCTCGGCAAGGTCGGCCGTGAGGAAAATCTTCAGCTGGGCGTCCGGCAAAACGTAGGTGCCGATATCCCGTCCGTCCATGATGACATCGGTCTGCTGTGCCAGCTTTCGCTGCAATTCCACCAGCTTCAGCCGCACCGCCGGAATCACGGCGACATGCGATGCCGCAACCGATATCTCCGGCAGACGGATTTCCTCCGAGACGTCCTCTTTATTCAAATAGACACGCTGACCGCGCGCATCGTGGGAAATCGAAACTTCGATTTCATCTAAAATGGCGGAGACCGCCGCCGCGTCCGTCGTGTCAATGCCGCGGCGGTGCGCCGCAAGCCCGATCGCCCGGTACATCGCGCCGGTATCGATATAGACAAAGCCCAGCGTTTTGGCTACCGCCTTTGCGATGGTACTCTTTCCGGCGCCTGCCGGCCCGTCAATTGCGATTTTTAGCGTTTCCATTTTCATCCTCCGCGTTTTCCTTTTGGGTCCACTTCCTCACCAGTTCCATTGCCGCCGCGTCCGACTGCGCCGTCATGGTATATTCAAGACCCATATTGTGTGTAATCACGATCGGCAGTTTCAGCTTTTTCGCCGCCGTAAGCTTATCGTCAATGCCGCAGCTGCCGTCACAAACCAGCATCGTTGCCCCGATTTTTTCCACCGCGGCACAAACCGCGTCAACGCCCTCTAACAGTTCCAGCTCCATCACATTCATCAGCGGAATCCCGTATTCCATCGCAAGCTCTACGTCAAAGCTGACGCCGCGCAGAATCGGGGTATACAAATGTTCCGTCTCGTGCACACGCGCGGCAAGCGCACGCGCCGTCTCCGGCGCGGTGTAGAGCAAAATATTGCCGATCCGCTGACTGATCTTCTTGGCCGCCTCCGCATAAGACGGCGTAAAGAGCGCCTTTGGGTACGCAATATCGCTTTTTGGCATATGCAGCCGTTTTACATAGGGGATTTTACATTCCCGGCACGCCGCCATGGCTGCCTTTGACAACGCCCGATCTCCGTGTGCAACCAAATCCACCACACCGCGCACCGACTCACTGCGCAAAACGCCTGCCATGGCTCTGCGGTCAAGTCTGCCGACAATCGTGTTGCCCCTGCCGTAGTTTCCGGCCTCCAAAAAGCTGGAAAACACGCACAGATGCGCGATCTTTTCCGATTCCAGCGCTTTTGCAAACGTCTTTGCCTCATTGCCGCCGCCGGCCAATACGAGAATCATTGCTCGTCTCCATGATCGGCGTCAGCCGTGCCGTTCTCCGGCTCGGTGTGCACATCTTCCGTGTGTATATCTTCTGTGTGCACTTCGCCCTCTACCGTCTCGGCAAGCTCCGTGCCGCAGTCCGGGCAAAAGTTTAGCCCGATATCGCAAAAACGGCCGCAGGACGGACAGTAAATCCCGTTTTTATGATTTCTCACATGCTCTTCTTTCGCTTTTAAGGACGCGATTTTGGCAAGCTTTGCCTCCAAAATTTCAAACTTAATTTGAATATCCTCCGGCAGATCCGCACTGTCTTTTAACTGCTCATACACACTCTTTCCGATTTCGCTATACAGCTTTTTCACGTCCTGGTTTAAATCATAGATACTGTACTTGATTTTTGAGATCTCCTTCAGCTCGTTTGCCGCCTTTGCCGCACGTGCCACCGTCTTTTCCACTTGATTCATAAATTCCATGGTTAAATCCTCCCATCAATAAAATTTAAACATTAAAACGGAATAAGACAATATCTCCGTCCTTCATGACATAATCCTTGCCCTCAGACCGAACCAGTCCCTTTTCTTTTGCTGCGTTCATGCTGCCGCAAGCCATAAGATCGTCAAATGCGACCACCTCGGCACGGATAAATCCGCGCTCAAAATCGGTGTGAATCTTTCCGGCCGCCTGCGGCGCCTTGGTTCCCTCCGTGATCGTCCAGGCGCGCACCTCCGGCTTTCCGGCCGTTAAATAGCTGATAAGGCCAAGCAGCTTATAGCTTGCTTTGATCAGCTTATCAAGCCCGGATTCCTTGACGCCCAGTTCTTCCAGGAACATTTCCTTTTCTTCTTTTTCCAGCGCCGCGATTTCCTCCTCGATTCTGGCCGAAATCACCATCACCTCAGAATGCTCCGTCTTGGCAAATTCGCGTATTTTTGCGACATACGGATTCTCCGTCTCGGCGCTGCTGTAATCGTCCTCCGCCACGTTGGCGGCGTAAATCACCGGCTTTAACGTCAGCAGTGCGACGTCGGAGAGCATCTCGCGTTCTTCTTCCGTCATGTCCATGCTGCGTGCGGTTTTGCCGCTTTCCAAAACATCGTGCAGCCGCTCAAAAAACGCGAGTTCTCCCTGAAACTTCTTGTCGCCGCCCTTTAACGCCTTTCGGGTTTTGTCAAT
>URTH01000192.1 GCA_900550775.1 uncultured Eubacteriales bacterium
AGTCAGCGATGCATAACCGGCCTTCTTCTTTTTGAAGGTCACCGTCACGGTGTTTTCCAGTTCATTTTTAACTGCCGGCAGTTTTCCGCTTGCGCTCTCTGCCAGATCAATACTGCCCTGTTCGGTCGTCCACGCGATGCTCTCGATGGTGTTCATATCCGCAACTTCAAAATATCTCGTCACCGGTTCGCATCCGTCTCCGCCGATGTGCATCGCATAGATGCCAGGGCCGACCGATTCCTTTAGTCCAAAGTCAAAAACTGCGGTTCCGTCCGAAATCTTCTGCTGCTGCATCAGCACGACATTCTCTTTCGTTACGGGCAATGCGATGCCGTTTTCCGCCGGAACCACGGTGAGGGAAGCATACTGTGCGGTTCCGCCCGAAAACGTCACGCGCAGCGTATTTGTTTTTACCGCGCCGATTTTCGGCAGCGCACCGTCCGGCGTCTCTGCCGGAATCACGGTGCCGGGATTGGTTTCCAGCACAACCGCCGTCACCGTATCGGCAAATGCGGTCATGCCTGCAAACGCCACAACTGCGGCAAACAGATATGCAGTAAGCCATTTCAGTATTTTTTTCATCACTGCATCCTCTCAATCTCTTTCTATCAATTTACCTTATTTTCATTTCCGTCCCACATCTTCCAATCGTTTCAACACGCAGAATTTTGCAGAGGAGGGCAGCCGCCCTCCGCCACAAAACTCTGCCGCTTTCAGCATGTGTTTATGTTTTTAAACACTGTATGCCGCTTAGTGAATGGTCTTTAAAAACTCTGTGTATTCCGCCGTGATATCCTTCAGTTCCTGATCAAGGCCGGCCTTGTCAAGCACATCGAGGAACTCATTGAGGGTCGGTTCAACTTCTACAACACCGAGCTGCAGCTGCTTTTCGTAGTTGGAAACGGCCGTCTTGATTTCAAGCTGTCTCTGCTTTCTCTCAGGATCGGTAACCTCTTTCAGGTTAAACTTACCGGCATCCCAGTCAGCCGCGCTGTCGTTAAACGCCTTAAGCTGCTCGTGCTTGTCGGGATCGTCTCCCTCTACCAGATAGTCAAGGAATACATTGCCGACAATCCAGCTGTTGTTGTAAAGGTCATAGCCGCTGCCCTCGATCGGCGCTACGGTCTTGTCATCGATCTTGGTATAGTGCTTGCCCTCGATGCCGTGAATTACCAGATTCTTTACGTACGGGTCGGTGTTTAAGATGTTTAAAAATCTCATAACTCTTGCAGGGTTCTTACTGGTTGCGGAGATTGCCTGCATCGAACCGGTACCTGCAAGGTGATCCATCTTCGGCTCCGTGACTGCAACCTGTTCAAAATCGTAGTTGCTGTTTTTAAACAGCTCCTGTACCTTACCCGGCTTTAACGGCTGCAGCATGACAAAGGTCTTACCTTCGCTCATTCTTGCAACCTGATCCGTTGTCGTCAGCACGTCGGGGCGAACATAGCCTTTGGTATAAAAATCTCTTGCGGTATCCAATGCCTGTCTGTATTCTTTGGTTGCATACTTGTTGACCGGCATGCTGTCATACTTGCCGTCCATGATATAGTTTGCGGACTGAACCAGCACTGCCGGTTCGCTGGCACCGTAAGCCCAGTCGATCGGATATTTCATATCGGGCTCTTTTTCTTTGATCATTTTAATCACCGGTTCCAGTTCTTCAAAGCTCTTGTACTGGCTCATGTCGATGTTGTACTTTTCTGCGATATCTTTTCTGTAAATCCAACCGTACTGGGTTGCCATTTCCTTATAAACGGGCAGCGCGTAGAGTCTGCCGTCTACGTAGGAATATTCCAGCTTTTCTTCACCCATGGTGTCGGTGATATCCTTTAAATAGGTATCCAGATAATCGGTCAGGTCATAGAATGCGCCTTTTCTTGAGTTGCCGATATAGTCAAGCGCCCATCTTGCAACAAATGCCAGGTCAAAATATTCTCCTGCGTTGATCATGGTACCAAGCTTGCTGGTGTACTGTGCGCTCGGCAGGCAGTTGATTTTTACGGTTGCGTTGATTTTGTCTTTCAGATAAGCGTTGAGTGCTTCTTCTACGCTGGCTACATCATTCTGTGCATCGCACATGAGATACCATTGAATTTCATAAGTATCCTCAGGAACCGTGTTCGGATCCTCGGTCAGTGCCGTCTTGTCATTCTTGCCGCCGCAGCCGACAAGCGTTCCGCAGAACATTACGAGCGTCAAAAGCATAGCTAAAATTTTTTTCATGCGATTACCACCTTTTTTATATAATTTTTTTATTATTTTTAATTTAAGAACGGAAGGTGTTTCTTCCTAATAGATTACAACATTTCTTTTCTTACTCTTTGACCGAACCGACGGTAAGACCCTGGATAAAGTATTTCTGGAAGAACGGATAGGTGATCAGGATCGGCCCCATCGCCACAAAACAGAGCGCCATCCGCGCACCCTCTGACGGGATTTCCGCAAGTCCGGCGGACGCCTGTGCCGCAAATTCCGGGTTCTCGTTGATCATCTGAATGTTCTGCATCATCTGCTGCAGCAAAAATTGCAGATTATACAGCTTGGGATCGACAATGTACAAAAGCGGCAGATTCCATTCGTTCCAGTACATCAGCACCTGAAACAGTGCGATGGTCGCAAGTCCCGGAAGCGCAATCGGGAAAACCAGCTGCCACAAAATCCGCAGCTCTCCTGCGCCGTCCAGCTTTCCGGATTCGATGATTGCCGTCGGAACGCCCGTCTTAAAAAACGTTCTCAGCACAACCACATACCAGGGACTCATCATACACGGAAGTATCATAACCCAGATGGTATTTTGCAAATGGTAAATCGTGGTGATTACCATATAGGACGCTACCTGACCGCCGCTGAACAACATGGTAAATAAGATGTAGTAAGTGATCGGTTTTCTGAGTTTAAAGTCCGAACGGGAGAGCGGATAGGCAACGTGGGCAATCACCAGTACCGAAAGCGTTCCGCCGACTACGGCGTTGAAGATTGTGACGCCGTATGCCCGAATGATCTTGGTGGAGTCCATAAAGATGTACCGATATGCCTCAAAGCTAAAATCCCTGGGCAAAAGCTGGTAACCGTTTTCTACCACCGACTTGTTACTGCTGAGCGATATACTGAGTGTCAACAAGATAGGGAACAAACAGCAAACCGCCATAAGAATAAAGATAATATGTAATACGATGTTGAACTTTTTTCCTGCTACCATTTGTATCCTTCCTTAAAATAGAGAATTTTCACCATGACTGATTTTATCGACTACCTTGTTGGTGGTGATAACCAATATACATCCGACAATCGACTGTAAGAACGAGGTCGATGATGCAAGGCCGAGGGTTGCCGCCGATCCTGAGGTTAAGTTTTTAAAGGTGTACACCGGGATCGTCGTTGTAACATCTTTGATCGCGCCGGAATTCATCGGCACCTGATAGTACA
>URTH01000193.1 GCA_900550775.1 uncultured Eubacteriales bacterium
TATAAATTCGACCAATAGGCAACCTTGCTGCCGCCAAGTTTTTTATCATAGCTGGATTTATCCCAGGCAAGCTGCCCTCTGGTGTCGCGCTGCCCGTTGAATATATAAGAATATACATGATGCCAGCTGTATCCCATATCCTCGGACATATAAATGCCGCAAAACGGTTCGTTTGACAGAGAACCGATGGCAAGCACACGGTTTTTATTGTTCGGATCAATCTCGATATCTACGCAGCCGGACGCCGTAAAGCCGCAGTAGGAACGGTGCCAGGACTTGCCGCCGTCAGTCGAGCGGATCAGACCGGCGATATCGATTCCGGCAAACATCAGATTGCCGTCCTCTTTATCAATTTCAATCGCCTGCATCCACTGTCCGCCCTCACCGCCGGACACGCCCATGTCGCGCAGCTCCTGCGTCACGGCAGGAACCTGCGTCCAGGTATGATTCTTTTTGTTATTGACATCCAGACTCTCAATGGGCGAAATATCCTCTGTCCAGGGGATTTTCGGCCGGTTCTCCATCGCGCTCTGATAATCCGATGCCGTACGGAATGTAATCTGCGCGGTGCCTGATAACATAGCACCGCCTGCGGATTGGATTCCGTCAGCTGTCACGGTGTAGGACGTGTCCGATGTCAGCTTATCGGCAAACAGGACAATATACGCCTTTTTTGGGTCGGTGGCATCACGGAATGCGTGCTGCACCAGCCCGGAATCCGCCTGTCCGTTTACCAGAATCATCCCTTTATCAATCGTATCGATCGCACGGCTGAAATTCATGGTGATGACCGGCACGGTACCGCCGGCAATCACACTGCCGCCCGTTACCGAGATATCGGTCAGGGTGAGCGGCGTCTTTTCGGCATCGCTGCTTTCGGTCTTGATCTCCACCAAAACGTCCTCGTTGGGCATAGTAAAGTTATAGCGCTGATATCCGCTCACCGCCGTACCGTTTACCGTAACGGATTGCACCTTTTGGGTCGCGTCCGTACTTACATCCAAAGTGACAAGCTTTCCGGCCGGGCAATAATTTTCACCGATTTTTGTGTCGCTGCGGATTACGGTGGTGACTTTCTGATCCTGTTTCACCGTGACGCGGTGATAATCTTTCGGAATCGCGCTCTGATCCGCATAGCCGTAAATTTCATGAATCTGGATATCGCCGAGCCACGGCTGCATATCACGGATTGCCATACGGACGTGCTTGGTTGTTACCAAACGATCCAGCACAAACTCATAATACGGGCGCACACCGCCGGAATCATCCCATAGCGTGGCGCTGACGACCTCGGTCTGTACCTTGCCCTCTAAGGAATCCGCCGCATAGACACGCTCCCACGTGCCATCCTCTGCCGTATCGCTGACATAAATTTCAAAGCCCTCTGCCCACGCTCTGGTGGGTTTGTCCTTGTACATCAGCGGCCCATCCTGATAGGGCGTTCCGGTCTCCCAAAAGACCTTTAACTTTTCCAGTGGAACCGGAACCGTTGTATCAATATCCATCAGCACAATATAATCGCTGCCCGGATTGCCGTTGATGTCATAAATCGGAATCCCGTCATATTCTTCGGTGCCGGCCGTTGTGATGATATCGCGGTCAAAAACGACTTTTCCGTCTCTGCGGTTGATCGAGGTGTCCAGCATCGGCTCCATACCGGTCGAGGATTTTACATGAAAGTCAGCATTAAAAATGCTGAATACGTCTACTGGCTTAGCCGTATTTTCGGATGTAAGATACTTTGCCGCCGGAAGGGACAGACCCCGGATTGCATCGCAAATCCACGCTGCCGCCCACTTTGCGCCGCGTGCGCTAAAGTGATGATAATCGCCCTCTTGATTGTTCCAAAGCCGTCGGCTTTCCATGACTGCGGCGCCCTGCTGCTGCATTTCCTTTATCAAATATCCATTTAGATCAAGGAGCGGGATATTCCTGTCATTTGCATAGGCGCGGATTACTGCTGCCGTTTGTACGTGGTGCGGATTTGTCGCATAGGTTCCGTCCGCGGTTTTTTGATTTCTTGCGGCGGTCAATGACTCCGCCGGTGTGACCAAAACAGGAATCGCACCCTGCTGCGCAATCGACCTGCAAATGATGTTGGTATAAAATGCGGCCATCTCTGCCGCATCGGGATAGGATTCCTCCTCCGATAGCTGCAAAAGTACCACATCGTTTTCATTCAAAGCGGACTGCATCGCAGGTAAGTATGCTTCCTCTTTCACAAATCGTTCCGGCGTGAGGCGATCACCGGAAAAATCGGTACATATCCGCACGTGCCCTTTGTCAAAACAGTCAGACAGGGCGCTGCCCCAGCCAAAGCCGCCATCGCTGTCCGCCGCCGAAACCGATCCGCCAACCGGATAAACAGTGATAGCGCCATCTCCCGTATGATCTGCAAACGGTTCTTTCGGTACAGACGCCGGGACAAGGCCGGAATCCTCCAACAAAAAGAATTTCAGCCGATTCGCGCCGCGAATATCCCAATTAAGGCTGCAAACTTCCTGTTCTGCTTTTACAGTCTTGATCTTCGTGAGTACATCGTTTTGATACTGTGCGGCATAGAGCGTCACCGGCGTATCGGTGTGACGGATGATTCGCACCTCTTTTACCTTCTCCGCAGCGGAAAGGCTGTAAACCGCGTTCCCGTCTTTGTCCGTAAGGTACGGCGTTATGATTTCGTATGCCTCCTGTACGGCGACGGTCACATTAATGGTCTTTTCCGCAAGGAGATCCGCCACCTTCACCGCGGCAAATACCTTGTCTTGTGTCTCGCCGCCGATGGGGATATTTTTTTCTATCTTTCTACCCTCACGGTCAAAATAGTTATTTTCGCTCCGGTACGTAACCGGCACGCCGTCACAGACCGATTTTTTAAGATATGTTTCATATTTTGTATCCGTCTCCATTTGAGACAGAGCGCGCTCAATCTCTTCGACTTCCTTTTCCGGATCGATGCGCATGACGGATAAATCATCGAGATACCAGTCTTTATCAAGACCAAGCGTCAGCATTGTCCGTCCGGTTTTGTTCGCCTTGACATAAACGGCGCCCGGCACAAAATGCGCGCCGGAAAATACAATCTCTGACAATGCGCCGCTTAAATTCTCATCCCCAAACAAGAGGGTCAGTGCAGAGGCCTGATCGTCTGCTGCGCAGAGCCGATCGCGGAACGAGATGCGATAGTACGCGTCCTTTTGCGTGCTGACGCCGCAGGAAAGCACCGTGCCACCCGGCAAAAACAAGCTCGTGGAATCCTCGCCGATTTCACTGCCCAAAACTGTCTTTGCGCCGGCTGCGCCGAACAGTTCAAAGGCGCGGTCACTGTCAAAACTCATCGTGCCGGATGGAATCAGGTTCCGGTAAAAGCCGCGATCCTCTTCCCACTTCAGCTTTGGCGTATTTTGTGCATCCTCGGCTGCGGTATAAT
>URTH01000194.1 GCA_900550775.1 uncultured Eubacteriales bacterium
TCGATTTCTGATCCCGCCTCAATCTGCTTTACACGGGGGACGCCAGCGCGAAACGGCGTCCTCCGGTTTCGTCCGCAGGCGGAAATGATTTCCCGAAAAAATCGCGCAAAAGGCAGGGCATCGCCGATTTGTGTCGAATAAAAATAAGCCGTTTTGCGTTTTTTCGCGGGGGCGGAAACGCGATTTGGAGTTTGATTCAGGAGGAAGCGTCATGTTCAAAATCATCAAAAAAGAGCGCCTGAACCCGACCGTCACCAAGATGGTGATCGACGCGCCGTTTATCGCCAAAAAAGCGGAGCCCGGCCAGTTCATCATTCTGCGCGCGCTGGAGGACAGCGAGCGCATCCCGCTGACCATTGCGGATTACGACCGTCAGGGCGGCACGGTTACGATTATTTACCAGATCGTCGGCGGTTCGACGATGGAATTGGATACCCTCGAAGAGGGACAGACGCTGCATGATTTCGTCGGCCCGCTGGGCGTTGCGACCCACACCGAGGGGCTGAAAAAGGTCGCAGTGGTCGGCGGCGGCGTGGGCTGCGCCATCGCGCTGCCCGTGACCAAAAAGCTGCACGAGCAGGGCTGCGAAGTGCATGCCATCGTCGGCTTCCGCAACAAAGACCTTGTGATTCTGGAGGACGAGTTCAAGGCCGCTTCCGATACGCTGGTTATGATGACCGACGACGGCAGCCACGGCGAAAAGGGGCTGGTCACCGCCGCGCTGGAGCGCCTGATTCAGGCGGGCAACGCCTATGACGAGGTGATCGCCATCGGCCCGCTGGTGATGATGAAATTTGTCTGCGCTGTGACGAAAAAATACGGGATCAAGACCGTCGTTTCCATGAACCCCATTATGATCGACGGCACGGGCATGTGCGGCGGCTGCCGCCTGACCGTCGGCGGCGAGACGAAGTTCGCCTGCGTGGACGGCCCGGATTTTGACGGACATCAGGTGGATTTTGACCAGGCAATCCGCCGTTCTAAGATGTTCTCGGAGGGAGAGCGCATCTCCCGTACGGCGCATCGCTGCAGATTGGAGGGAATGGATCATGCCTAATATGTCACTGACGAAAGTTATCATGCCGGAACAGGAGCCCAATGTCAGAAACAAAAACTTTAAAGAGGTTTCCTGCGGTTATACCGAGGAAATGGCGGTTGAAGAGGCAAACCGCTGCTTAAACTGCAAGCACCGTCCCTGTATGGGCGGCTGCCCGGTGAATGTAAAGATTCCGGAATTTATCAGCCTTGTTGCAGAGGGCAAGTTTGAGGACGCCTATCACAAAATTCAGGAGACCAGCTCGCTGCCGGCGGTCTGCGGCCGTGGATGTCCGCAGGAGAACCAGTGCGAAAAGTATTGCGTCCGCGGCAAAAAGGGTGAGCCGGTGGGTATCGGCCGTCTGGAACGGTTTGTTGCTGACTGGTACATGAAAAACGGAAAGGGCGAGATCCGGGCCGCCGCGCCGAACGGCAAAAAGGTTGCCGTGGTGGGCGCAGGTCCGTCCGGCCTGACCTGTGCCGGCGATCTGGCAAAGCTTGGCTATGACGTCACTGTGTTTGAGGCGTTCCATACGCCGGGCGGCGTTCTGGTTTACGGCATTCCGGAGTTCCGTCTGCCCAAGGATATCGTCAAGGCGGAGATTGAAAAGCTCAAGGCCATGGGCGTCAAGATCATGACCAACATGGTTATCGGCAAGGTTTTGTCGATTGAAGAGCTGATGAAACAGGAAAACTTTGACGCGGTCTTTGTGGGAACCGGCGCCGGACTGCCCAGCTTTATGGGCATTGACGGCGAAAACTTAAACGGCGTGTACTCTGCCAATGAGTTTTTGACAAGAATCAACTTAATGAAGGCTTACCGTTTTCCGGAATACGACACCCCGATTTATATGGGTAAAAACGTGGTGGTTGTCGGCGGCGGCAACGTTGCGATGGACGCGGCGCGTTCGGCAAAGCGCCTGGGCGCGGAGCATGTCAGCATCGTCTACCGCAGAAGTGAAGAGGAGATGCCGGCGCGGCGCGAAGAGGTACATCACGCCAAGGAAGAGGGCATCGAATTTAAGCTGCTTTGCAATCCGGTTCGGATTCTCGGCAGTGAGGACGGCTGGGCAACACAGGTCGAATGCGTGAAGATGGAGCTTGGCGAGCCGGACGCATCCGGACGGCGCAGACCGGTCGCGATCGAGGGCAGCGAGTTTTGCATCGACGCCGAGGTTGTGATCATCGCAATCGGCCAGACGCCGAATCCGCTGATTAAAAATACGACCCCGGATTTAGAGACCAACCGCCGCGGCTGTATCGTTGTGACGGAGGAAACCGGCGCGACCAGCAAAGAGGGCGTTTATGCCGGCGGCGATGTGGTGACCGGCGCTGCTACGGTGATTTTGGCGATGGGCGCCGGCAAGACGGCCGCAAAGTCCATTGACGAATATTTGCAGCAAAACAAATAAGAAAAAAATAAAAATTTATATATAGCAAGGAGTAGTGATACAAGATGGCAATTCAAAATGCGTATCTCAAAAAGGTTTTTGCACAGGTTGAAAAGCGTGACGGACATGAGCCGGAGTTTTTGCAGGCAGTAGAGGAAGTTTTGGAATCCTTAGAGCCGGTCATTGAAAAACACCCGGAATTTGAAGCAGCAGGGCTGATGGAGCGCCTGGTTGAACCTGAGAGAGTAATCTCCTTCCGTGTACCGTGGGTTGACGATCAGGGCAAGACCCAGGTAAATCGCGGCTACCGCGTTCAGTTTAACAGTGCAATCGGCCCGTACAAGGGCGGACTTCGTCTGCACCCGTCCGTATACCAGGGCATCATTAAGTTCCTGGGCTTTGAGCAGATCTTTAAAAACTCTCTGACCGGCCTCCCGATCGGCGGCGGTAAGGGCGGTTCTGACTTTGACCCCAAGGGTAAGTCCGACCAGGAAGTAATGCGTTTTTGTCAGAGCTTTATGACTGAGCTGGCAAAGCACATCGGTGCGGACACGGATGTTCCGGCCGGTGATATCGGTGTTGGCGGCCGTGAGATCGGTTTTCTGTACGGCCAGTATAAGCGCCTGAGAAACGAGTTTACCGGCGTGTTGACCGGTAAGGGTCTGACCTGGGGCGGCAGCCTTGCAAGAACCGAGGCAACCGGCTACGGTCTTTGCTACTTTACCAACGCAATGCTGAAAAAGAACGGCAAGTCCTTTGAGGGTAAGACGGTCGTTGTATCCGGCTCCGGCAACGTTGCAATCTATGCAACCGAAAAGGCAACCGAGTTCGGCGCAAAGGTTGTTGCAATGAGCGATTCCAACGGCTATATCTACGATGCAGACGGCATTAAATTAGATGTTGTTAAGGAGATCAAGGAAGTACGCAGAGGACGTATCAAAGAGTACGCAGAGGCTGTTCCTTCCGCTGTTTACACAGAAGGTAAGGGAATC
>URTH01000195.1 GCA_900550775.1 uncultured Eubacteriales bacterium
GCCGTATTTAGCCGAAAGATGCCGAAATTTTTCCTTTTCAGGCGGGTTCGGCTTGCTCCCTTATGCCTATCGGAATGAACCAATCGTGTTTTGGCCGTTTGGGTCGCATTTGCCGTGATCCGGTTCGTCCTGTGGCGGATCATCGGTAACATCCTTTGCCGAAACTGCGCCGCGGTACTGCAAATAATCCGCGATCTTGCCGGTTGTCTGAAACTTTTTCCAGGAATCTTCAATGTCATAACGCATGGCAGGTCTCTCCTTATCCAAAGATCGTAAAGATATGAAAAATCAATATCTTTAGTATATGATACGGAAAAACCTTTATACTGCGACGGCCTTATCAATGTTTTCCAGTTTTTTATCGGCGAAATATCGGCGAAAAATTTCGTTTCTTTATTTTATTCAAAGCCGATGTCGGTGATAAAGTTTTCGCGGTTGCGCCAGTCCTCCTTGACGCGCACCCAAAGCTCCAGATAGACTTTGGCGCCCAAAAACCGCTCAATATCGCGCCGCGAGAGCGAGCCGATCTGCTTGAGCTTTTCGCCGCCCTTGCCGATGATGATCCCCTTGTGGCTCTGCTTTTCACAGTAGATGGCGGCCAGAATTTCATAGGTGCCGTTTTCTTTTTGTTTCATTTTCTCGATTTCCACCGCGATGCCGTGCGGCACCTCGCGGTTGAGCAGCCGCAGCGCCTTTTCGCGGATAAATTCCGACACGATCTGCCGCTCCGGCTGGTCGGTGATGACGTCATCGGGAAAGAACTTCGGACCCTCCGGCAGATAGCCCTTGATGCTCTCCATCAGGGCGTCAATGTTTTCGCCCTTTTCGGCTGAGATCGGCACGATGGAAGAAAACGAATAGATCGTCTGGATCTTGTCCAGAATCGGCAGCAGCTTTAGCCGCTCGACCGTGTCAATCTTATTGACCGCCAAAATCACGGGAACTTTGGCGGTTTTCAGCCCGGAAAGAGCAATGCGCTCCGCCTCCAAATCCTCATCTTTGATGTGGCAGTCAACCACATAAATCAAGGCGTCAATCTCTTCGGTTGCGGCGGCGATATATTTTTCCATCCGCTTGCCCAGCTTGTTGTGCGGCTTGTGAATGCCGGGCGGGTCGTTCAGCACCTCCTGCAAATCGTCCTCGGTATACACGCCGAGGATTTTGGTTCTGGTCGTCTGCGGCTTGTTGGAGACAATCGCAACCTTTTCTCCTACAATACGGTTCAGCAGTGTGGACTTGCCCGCGTTGGGGCGTCCGCAAATCGCGATAAATCCGGATTTCATCATTGATTCTCCTTCTCATTGTTCTTTGGTAGTATGATCCACGCGGCGAAAAGCAGCGCGCAGAGCAAACATATCACAATATCTCTTGTTTGGATCGAAGAAAGCAGGGTGCGCCACTTTTCCGCATCGGAAAAGAAAAAGCAGGCGCAACCGACCGCGCCGATGGCAGAGAGCAGCACCGCGCCGGCGGCAACGTCCTTTGCGATACGGATTTTCGGATGCCGCACGCCGCGGCAGGCGTAGTCGCAAAGCGCCTCCAGCGCGGTGTTGACCGCCTCCAGCGACAGTACCTGTGCGATTACAAGGATCAGCACGGGGTACTGCGTTTGTTCCAATCCGTAGCGAGCTGCAAAGAGCAGCACCGCTGCGGCGGCGGCAGTGTGAATGCGGAAGTTGCGCCCTTTCAAACAGTGCAAAATGCCGCGCCACGCGTCCGAAAATCCGCACAGCCGCCTCATCGGGTCAGCCCCATTTCTTCTAAAATTTTGGTTTGATAGCCGAACATTTCGGCCTCGTCCTCCTCGGTCATGTGGTCGTAGCCGAGAAGATGCAGCATCGAGTGCACCGTCAAAAAGCCGACCTCACGTTCAAAGCTGTGTCCGTATTCCTCGGCCTGCTCGGAGGCGCGCTCCAACGAGATCACAATGTCCCCAAGGCAGAGGTCGCCCTCATCGCCGTACTCGGCGTATTCTTCAATAATGGCGCCGTCCTCGTCATATTCGTACATCGGAAAGGAGAGGACGTCGGTCGCTTTTTTCAAGCAGAAGACGGCATACGAGATGAAAGAAGTTGATGAGTTTTTAGATCGGTCGGCATGACGCTGATCTCCACATCGGTGCGAAACTGCATATAGCGAAGGCTGGTTTTGGCCGCCGTCTCCATCAGCGTGCGCAGCTTTTTGGTGACCGGGAACTTGTCCTGCTGATTTAAAAAGC
Source organism: uncultured Eubacteriales bacterium (assembly GCA_900550775.1). Taxonomy (GTDB): domain Bacteria; phylum Bacillota; class Clostridia; order Monoglobales; family Monoglobaceae; genus Ructibacterium. The sequence continues at coordinate 2,219 of URTH01000195.1, forward strand.
TGATTTTCATCCCCGATCCCCCCGTTTTTGCTTGGCTTTTGCGGCGGCGCGTTCCCGTTCGGTTTCCTTTCGTTCATACGCCTTGACGATGCGCTGCACCATCGGGTGGCGCACCACATCACGCTCGTCCAGATAGTTAAACGCGATGCCCTCCACGTTTTTCAGCACGATTTCCGCATCGCGCAGCCCGGACTTTTTGTCCCTGGGAAGGTCGATCTGCGTCACGTCACCGGTCACCACGATCCGGGACGAAAAGCCCATACGGGTCAAAAACATCTTCATTTGCTCCGGCGTGGTGTTTTGCGCCTCGTCTAAGATGATAAAGGCGTTATCCAGCGTCCGTCCGCGCATATAGGCAAGGGGCGCAACCTCAATCATGCCGCGCTCTAAGTTTTTGTGAAAGACCTCATACCCCATCATCTCGCCCAAAGCGTCATAGAGCGGACGGAGGTAGGGGTCAACCTTTTCCTGCATATCGCCGGGCAGAAAGCCAAGGCTCTCGCCGGCCTCAATCGCCGGTCGGGTCAGGATAATGCGGTCGATTTCTTTACTTTTAAATGCTGCGACCGCCGCCGCGACCGCAAGATAGGTCTTGCCCGTGCCGGCAGGGCCGATGCCAAAGACAATGGTACTGTCCTTCATTGAATTGACGTACTGCTTTTGCCCCAGGGTCTTTGCCTTAATCGGGACGCCGCGCGTGCTGATACAGATGACGTCCTTGCCGAGCTCTTCCAGCTGTTCGGCGTTGCCGGCCTCAATCTGGGAGAGGACATAGCGCACCTCCTGTTCGCCGATGCTGTCACCGCGTGCGGCGATGGCAAGCAAATTCTGAATGGTGCTGAGCGCGCGGTCAACGCCGTCCGGCTCGCCCGCGACTTTGATTTCCGAGCCGCGGTTGATGATGGCAACGTCCAGTTCCTTTTCGATCAGTCTGACGTTTTCGTCAAAGCTGCCGAACAGGTTGATTAAATGCTCCATCTTTTCCACTTCGATCAATCGTTCCATGCTGCTACCTCAAATTTTCTTTTGAATTTTACTGCTTTTATCATAATCCACCGATCGCTTTTTGTCAATGCCAAATGCGACAGTTTTTGGGTTAAAATGCGCGTATTCTCTGCCCGGCAGAAAAATTTTATTCCGCCGCGCCTGTTTCGGCGTGCGCCGTATCCGGCGCGGTCATGTTGTCAA
>URTH01000196.1 GCA_900550775.1 uncultured Eubacteriales bacterium
ATACGGATTTGATTCCCGTACGACAAAATTTTTGGTCAGACTTTCACTTTCGGCTATTATAAACGAGATTAGGTTGATTTTCAATGGACAAAATCGCAAAGTTTACAGAAAAAACGGACAAATTATCAACAATGGCGGGGTCATTTGCATGATACCCCGCCACTGCTCTCTTTTTTCTATCAAAACCAATGCGATCCGTTAATAAACATCCAGTTCCGCAAGCTCCACCTTTCTGACATAAACGCCGCTGCCGCCGGTCGTCTGCAAGGCAAAATCCGATGCCGTCAGGAAGAGTGATTCTCTAAACTGTGCGTCCTCGATCTCTACGACAAGCTCTTTCCACGTATTCGTGTTTGTCATTTCACCACAGGCAATCTCCTTTTCCGCATATGCAGCGCTATCTTCCCGGCCGCTCGGAATCACCGTGTTATATTTGAAAATCAATTTTCCTCTGGTATCGAGATAGGTGATCTTTACAGCGACCTTACTTCTTTCCTTGACAATGTTTTTATCGGTATAAAATCCGATGTACTTTCCATTTGGAACATAGCGGCAGGGAACGATGTTGCGATCAGCATCCGTTACCTCGGCATACTCGGTATAGGCCGCTCTTGCCGTGTCATCGCGATATGCCATATAGATTCCGTTTCCGTTTCGGTTGATGCTTGCTTCATCGTTTCCGATCGGCGCAAGGTAATACGGCATGTCGATTTTTTCTCCCTCACCGCTCGCTGCCGCGCCGCAGTTTTCGTTGGTATCGACAGGGATTACCGTATAACGGTACGTTTTGCCGCGTACGGCCTCTGTGTCAATGTATTCGGTATCGCCGCACTTTGCAATCAGCACATCGTCCCGATATACCGCATAATAGTCAATCGCATTATAGTCGTCATGGCTTTCATCCCACAAGAGCTTGGCGCCTCTGACTCTGTTTTCTGTCCGGAACCCGGAAAGATCCGTCGGCGCATGATTGATGAGCGATACATCGTTTTCATCCCACAGGTAGTACACGATCTCATCGCCGCCGTTTTTTTGCAGTCCCGTAACTTCAAAGGCAAGGGTTCCGTACTTCGGGATCTCGGTCTTTACGTCAAACTTTTGATTGCAAATATCCCCCGTACGGCTGTCAACGGACATGACGGCAAAGGTAATCGCCGTCGCCCCTGTGGTGCCCGGATTTTTTAAGCTGATTTTTGCCGTGACGCTCCCGTCCGTCTCTGTCCTGATCTCCGCCTTTCCGCGTTGCAAATAGGCGTCCGTTATCGCCCTTACGGTAAAATCAAACTTCTTTTCTGCAAAAAATCCGTTGTTTGTAACCGTTGCGTACAGCGAAACCGCCTTGGGACTGTCCGACTGTTTTACCCTCGCAAATGCTTCTGTTCCTTGATTGACAATTTCAATCGCGCTCTCGTCCGAGCTTCTCCAGGCAATCTCACTTGCGTGAAGACTGCCCAAGGTCGGCAAATCGAAATCATTCATCACTGCGCTGCCCGGCGTAACCGCAAGCGCTATATGGTCCGCGTCCTCCATGCAATTGCGGTAGCCCTCGTTCTCGCTGACCGAAACTTCAATGTTGTCAAACACAGAAAGCAACGCACAGGAATAAGGGTTATGCTTTGCATTGATAAAGCGAACGATGCCGATCTCCGAGCTGCCCTCCCGGTTTTTGAGTGCAACGGGGTTTTCGGTCTCGCCCTTTCGTTCGTCTCCTTCATCAATGGCAAGCGTATATGTTTTATCCGTGATGCTGATGGCTACGGTATACCGAAGGGTCTTATCCATCACATCGCCCTCGTAGACCTTCACCTTTTCCGTGTCGGAGACTGCGTATATTTTGGCAACGCCATCAGTCATTTCATACAAGATAGACGCCATCTCTGCCTGATCGGCATCTAACAGGTTGACCGACATCACATTTTGTCCGCGATTGTAATCGCAAGTATCCGTGAGCTTTTCGCCGCCAGGGAACTTTAAGTCATAAGACACTTTTGCGTCTCCGTACATTCCGCCATCCGGCATCTTTGTCTGTACAATATTATAAATCGCAGCATCTTTGATCTCGGATTCCCCGTTTTTGTATAAGGTGACCGCGTGAAAATAGTTTTCTCTCTGCTCGCGCGTTTCCAATAAGATGCTATGTTCATAGCCCGACTCTTCTCTGATATATCGGCTGAAATCGGCGTCGGGGAGCGCTACCGCGATTCTATTCCACTGACCCGCCCCGTCTTTTTTTATTTTCTCAGCGTCATAGGCCATGACGGTTTTTTTAGACCCATCCTTTCCGGGGTACGTAACCTTGCACCAATTGCCCTCGATATCCTCCGTATAATATTCCAGTTCAAGCATCATGTCATTGTCTGTGTCCAAAAACTGATTCTTATCCACAACAAGTCTTGCAGCGTTGGTTCTCAGCGTATAGTTTGTGACAGACCCGGGATCGGCTCCCGCCGGCAGATTCACATACGTTGACTGCATCAAGGCATTTTTTCCGCCGATTTCTGCAATATGTATTGCAGCGTTGCCCGGCCCTCTGTAATCATATTCTCTGCCGCCGACCGTGATCGGAGATTCAAGCGCGGTCACAACTACGCCCGGAATGCATTGAAGCGTCATTCCGTGCGCGTTGGTTTCTCCGTTCAAATTTTCTGCATCATCCACTCGATAATAACACATGGAATCGGATTTGAGCACAAGCGCCTCATCCTTGATTTCGGCCGAAAAGCCGGATTTTGATTCCGGAATCATATCCGAGGAGAGATATTGATCGGAAACGCCTGAAAAATCCTGAAAGAAAACGACCGTATCACTCCCGTATGCATGGATACTCATGCAAAGTATCAAACAAACGACCGACAACAACATTCTTGTATAATTGCTCGTTCTTCTCATCGTTCATCTCCATTCTGCCGCCTGCTTCGGCTCCATATCATCATTTAGCATCTCTTACCGCAGGAAAAATCGTGCTAAACTTTGCTTTGGTTTAATAATACACAACGACAATATCCTTTACCCAATTATAACGTCGGTAGACAAAAACCATCACGCTGTCATCCGTAATATGCAGCGCACCGTTGCTTTCCGGTCCATTGATCGGATACAGGTCATGGAGGTTTCCGACCGAGACCGTATCCCTCTTACAGTCATAGACCGAAATCCCCGGCGTACCGTTCGAAGTGGACGTTGAAATCAGCTTTCCGTACGGCGAACCGTCCGGATTCAGCGTAACAATGTTGCGTCCGCTGTTTGAATACAAATAGCCAAAAATTTCACAGAGGATATTTCCGGGTTTTCCGTTGACAAATGGCTCCGGGCGGTCACGCAGGCTGCACACCTTCCGCAGTCTCTCGATCCTGTTGTTAATCAGCCCGACCGATATCTGCACAATATCCCCGCGCTT
>URTH01000197.1 GCA_900550775.1 uncultured Eubacteriales bacterium
AAGATACCCACAATAATGCGATAATAGCCAAAGGCCTTAAAGTCGTGGTTGCGGATATAGCCCATCAGGAATTTGATCGCCGCGATGGAAACCAGGTAGGCAACCACCATGCCGCAAAGCAGCAGCGTAATTTGTTCCCCGGTAAAGCCTGCGTTGTTTTCCATAAAAAACTTTACAATTTTTAAAAGGCTTGCGCCAAACATGACCGGGATGGCGAGAAAGAAGGAGAACTCGGCGGCAACAAACCGCGACGTGCCCAGGATCACCGCACCCAAAATGGTGGAGCCGGAGCGCGAGGTTCCGGGGATTAACGAAAGTACCTGAAAGGCGCCGATCAGCAGTGCGGTTTTATAACTCAGCGCGTCAATTGATTCGATCGAGGGCTTTTTATGCCGATTTTCAATCACGATAAACAAAACGCCGTATAAAATCAAGGCGGCGGACACAACATAAGCGTTGTAGGTATACTGATTGATCAGATCGTCAAAAAGCAGACCGATCACCGCGGCCGGAATGCAGGCCACCAGAACTTTCAGCCACATGATCCAGGTTTCCCTGCGCTGCACGTCGGTCTTTTTGGGAGAAAACGGATTCAGCTTGTGAAAATACAAGGTGACAACCGCCAAAATAGAGCCAAATTGAATGACCACCAAAAAGAGGTTGATAAAATCACTGCTCTGATGCAGCGGCATGAACTGATCCACCAAAATCATGTGCCCCGTGCTGGAAATCGGCAGCCACTCGGTAATCCCCTGTACGATACCCAATACAATCGTTTTTAAAATTTCAATCAAAAACAAATTCCTCACTCCTTATTTTGGCTTAGTTGTTATCTTATGCATGGTTTTATGCGTCAATGTCATCAATATTATATGGCGTTGTCTGATAGACGAAGTAGTTCAGCCAGTTGGAATATAAAAGGTTGGCGTGCGCGCGCCAGAGGTTTTGCGGCGGATTTTCGGGATCGTCCGACGGGAAATAGTTTTTGGGTACCGGGACGGATAAGCCGCGGTCTATGTCTCTGAAATATTCCTTGGCAAGGGTCTCGGTGTCGTATTCAAAGTGGCCGCTGATAAAGAACTGCCGTTCGCTTTTGGCAGTGACGATCGAAACGCCGGCATCCTCCGATTTGGCGAGGATTTCAAGCTCCGGCACCTTTAAAATATCCGCCTCACGAAATTCGGTATGTCTGGAGTGCGGCGCATAAAACACATCGTCAAAGCCGCGCAGCAGGATTTTATGTTTCTTTTCCTCCGGGATAAAGTGGGCAAAGACGCCGAACTTTTTTTCGGGGAGAGCGTATTTGGGAATCCCGTAATGGTAGTACAGTGCGGCCTGCGCACCCCAGCAGATGTGCAGCGTAGAGGTGACGTGATCCTTTGACCACTCCATAATCCGGCAAAGCTCATCCCAATAGTCAACCTCCTCAAACGCCATGGACTCCACCGGGGCGCCGGTAATGATCATGCCGTCAAATTTTTGGTCTTTATAATCGTCAAGCGAGCCGTAAAAGGTCTCCAGATGGCTTTTCGAGGTGTTTTTTGCGACATGGGACAGGGTGTGCATAAAATGAACATCGATTTGCAGCGGCGTATTGCCCAGCATCCGAAGCAACTGGGTTTCGGTTTCGATTTTGGTCGGCATCAGATTGAGGATCAAAATCCGAAGCGGTCTGATATCCTGCGTGATTGCGCGCGTCTCGGTGATGACAAAGATATTTTCGCGGTTTAACGTCTCGATGGCAGGCAGTGCGTTCTGCACCTTTATTGGCATGAAAATCACGTCCTCTTTCCGAAAAAATGATACATTCATCATACCATATTTTTTTGAATTAGTAAAGCGATTTTTGCATATAGTAACGATATCGTAAAACGCTAACATCAGGTTAGGCGCACGAGGCACACCAAAGATAAACACAGCATGGTTTAAGCAGGTAAATTTATGAAAATACGGCGTTAAAATGCCCGATAATATAGCTGAAAAGGAGAAAAGCAATGCATCAGGAAGAAAACGAGAAGAAAACAGAGGAAAAGAAAACCGGGGAAAACGAGCAAAAGGAAGAGATCAGAGACATGTCGGCGGTCGAGGTCAAAAGCGGCAGATCCGGGCTGTTTTGCATGAGCATCATCGGCGAAATCGAGGGTCACACCATTTTGCCGCCGCAGAGCAAGACCACCAAGTACGAGCATATGATCCCGGAACTGGTGCGGATCGAGGAGGACGATCGGATTGACGGGCTTTTGCTGCTGCTGAACACCATGGGCGGTGATGTGGAGGCAGGCCTTGCCATCGCCGAGATGATTTCCGGCATGAGCAAGCCGACCGTTTCAGTGGTTTTGGGCGGCGGTCACAGTATCGGCGTTCCGCTTGCCGTCTCGGCAAAGTATTCCTTTATTGTTCCGTCCGCAACCATGACCATACACCCGATCCGCATGAACGGCATGGTGATCGGGGTGCCGCAGATGTTTCATTATTTTCATAAAATACAGGAGCGCCTGACCGATTTTGTGGTACGCAATTCTAAAATTGAGCGCGAGCGTTTTTCCGCGCTGATGATGGAAACCAAAAAGATTGCCAACGACGTCGGCACCATCCTGTTCGGCGAGGAGGCGGTCGAATGCGGACTGATCGATCAGGTGGGCGGAATTGCGGACGCGATCGCCAAACTGCGGGATATGATTTCATCCAAAAAATAACTTTGGAAAAATGCAAAAAAAAATAAAAATATTGCTTGACAGAAACAGAATTTGTCTGTATAATTGGGAGAGTAGAAATTTTTACCTTGACATCTTAGTGTTGACCATACTTGGAGGGAGGGTAGTAACCATGGCAGAAATCAGAGTCAAAGATAATGAGTCGCTGGACAGTGCGCTCCGTCGCTTTAAGCGTTCTTGTGCGAAAGCAGGTGTTCTATCGGAAGTCAGAAAGAGAGAACATTATGAAAAGCCCAGTGTAAAGCGGAAGAAGAAATCCGAAGCGGCAAGAAAGCGGAAATACAGATAATATACGGGCGGGGCAAACCCCGCCTTTTTCTTTTGACAGAAACGGAGGAAGATACCATGTGCAATCAGGAAAACAGGGCGCTTTTCGGTCCGGCCGGCAATGCGGAAAGCTTTTTTGCGGCCGGTCACAAATCCGGGCTGGAGGCGCCGAAGTGGGTGCGCGATCACGGGCTGGACTGTTATGAATATCAGTGCGGCCACGGCGTGCGCATCTCGGACGATGCCGCCGAAATCCTTGGAAAGCGCGCGGCAGAAGAGAAGGTTTTGCTCTCGATTCATGCGCCGTACTATATCAGCCTTTCCTCCACCGAAAAGGAAAAGCGCGACCGCAGCGTTTCATACATTTTGAGCACGCTGCACGCGGCGCAGAAGATGGGC
>URTH01000198.1 GCA_900550775.1 uncultured Eubacteriales bacterium
TGGAATAAGCACATCTTCCCTCTGTATAAATCAAAAGGATTGCGGCAGCCGATGCATCGGCTGCCGCAATCCTTTTTTCTTCCTCTTCTTCTTTTATCTCGTGACGGCCACGGCTGTTTTCTCTTTGGTAAGCACTCATCCGAGATACGAAAGTTCCTTGATATCCATTGCCGCCTTTCCTGCGATGTCATAGGCAGTCAGGGTGAAGATTCCGTAATCCTCCGCATTTTGTTTCAGCAAAATATTGACCGCTTTCGATGGGGTAAAGGCCGCATCCGCCGCCGTCACCGCCACATCATCGGGCAGCGGCGTTTCCTTTCGGTTCATGACCTCCAGCGTATTGGTCTGCGCGTCATAGTTGACGTCAAAGCCATAGCTGCGCAAATCCTCCACCCGTATGAAATAGGTGCCGTCCCTTATAAATCCGGCAATCGGCAAATCGTTGACGTAAAAAATACTGCCGTCCGCCATCAGGGCCGGCGCCGCCTGCGGCTTGCTCTCCGGTCTTGAAAACGCATAGTCCAGCATCGCAATACTGTCGATAAACCGCGCGTCCGAGTACGGCGCACCCATCACCACCGATATCATCCGCGTACCGTCCCGCTCCGCAACCCCGGTAAAGCAGGCACCGGCAGCGGACGTTGTCCCGGTTTTCAGCCCCACAATCCCGGAATACGCGTACGGCTTTCCGGGCAGCATTTTATTGGTCGGATAATAATTTTGTCCCCTGAAATTCAGCGATGTCATCGATGAATACCCAAGGCAGTCCGGGTAGTCACAAACCAGACGGTTGGCAATGGTTGCCATCGCCCTGGGTGTCACACGGTTTTGGCCGGAAACGCCGGTACAATCCTCAAAATAGGCGTCAATCTGCCAGCCGTTTACAATCTGGTTCATACGGCTGACAAACCCCGGCTCGCTGCCGTACAGATAATCGCCCATTGCCATTACCGCCGCATTGGCCGACACCACAAAAAGTGCCGAAAGCAGCTCATCCACCCGATAACTCTCCCCGGCGCGCAGCGTTACATTCGAGTAGCCGGGATCGCGGGAGTACGCCGCAAGCGCGTCCCCGACCGGGATCATCGTGTCCTTGGTGATTCTGCCCTGAGACAGCGCCTCATAGATGACATAGGCCGCCATGACCTTGGTCATGCTGGCCGGTACCATGGGCGTATCGGCTGCATAGCCGTATACCTCCTGCCCGGTATTACTATTTAACACAAAGCCGCCTCTTGCCGTAATGTCCAGTGCATATGCAGAAAAACCGCTGCCAAGCATCACGCAGCACAAGATGGCCGATATCCAAATTCTGATCCGTTTCAAAATGAACAGCACTCCTTAGAAAAAACTTTTACACAGTTTTTTATTCTACTTCCATTTGATGAATTTGTCAAGTCCGCCGGGGGCATATTGAAGATAGAACGCCGAGCACAAACCCAAAAAATTTGCCGAATTGTCTCTTGAAAAAACATGGGGCTTGTGCTACAATAAAGGAAGTGAAAATCTTATCAAAAGGAGAGGTGATTTCATGGACGCCAGCGGCGATAAAGGGAAAAAACCCGGCGGGGTAACGGTTCCATCGGCGCGCATCATCAGGCGGCCATGAATCCACGTTGGGTTTTCTTCCGGTATGACAAAATAGATAGGAGGTCACAGCATGGAAGGAAACATCACAGAATTTGATTTGGAGCAGTTTTTGGAGGAACTCACCGCCAAGCTGCGCGAAAAACGTTTTGGAGAAGTACGGGAAATATTGATGACATTAAACCCGGTCGATATTGCACAGATTTTGGCCGAGGTCGGCGAGACGGATTTAACCCTGCTTTTTCGGCTTTTGCCGAAGGAGCTTGCCGCAGAGGTCTTTGTCGAAATGGACAATGACCAGCAGGAATATTTGATTTCGGCATTCAACGACCGCGAGCTGAAAGAGGTCCTGGACGAGCTGTATGTCGATGACGCCGTAGATTTGATTGAGGAAATGCCGGCCGGCGTGGTGAAGCGGATTCTGCGCCACACCAACGCCGAAATGCGCAAAGACATCAACCAGCTGCTACGCTACCCCAAGGACAGCGCCGGCAGCATTATGACGACGGAATATGTGGATTTAAAAAAGCATATGACCGTAGCGCAGTCCTTTGAACGGATCCGTCGGATCGGGCCGGACAAAGAGACGATTTACACCTGTTATGTCACCGATGAAAACCGCAAGCTGATCGGTCTGATCTCGGTGAAAGAGCTTTTGCTTGCGGACTCTTCACAAATGATCGAAGAAATCATGGAAACCAACATCACCTACGTCAGCACGGTTGACGATCAGGAGGATGTTGCGCATATTTTTGACCGTTACGACTTTTTGGCCGTGCCGGTTGTTGACGGCGAAGACCGTCTGGTCGGCATTGTCACGGTCGATGACGCAATTGATGTCCTGCAGGAAGAAAACACCGAGGATATCGCCAAGATGGCCGCCGTTGTCCCCAGTGAGGACAGCTACCTGAAGACCTCGGTCTTTACCCATGCCAAAAACCGATTCTTCTGGCTCCTCTTTTTGATGCTGTCGGCCACCATCACCGGCAGTATTATTCAGGAATACGAAGCAGCCTTTGTCGCGATTCCGATTCTGGTCGCCTTTGTACCGATGGTCATGGGCACCGGCGGTAACTGCAGCTCGCAAAGCTCCACCATGGTCATCCGCGGTCTTGCGCTGGGCGAGATTCGGTTTAAAGACTTTTTTAAGGTTTTATTCAAAGAGCTTTGCATCGCGCTGGTGACCGGTACCGCCCTGGCGCTGGTTAATGCGGTACGTGTCTACCTGATGTACGGGCGCAATCAGGAGGTTTTGTCCCAGGTCGGCATCGGAAGGCTTGCTCTGATTTCGGGGTTGAGTCTGATCGGCACGGTAACCTTAGCAAAATGCATCGGCTGTATTTTGCCGATGCTGGCAAAAAAATGCCGCTTAGACCCTGCAATTATGGCAGCGCCGCTGCTCTCAACCATACTGGATACCTGTTCGGTCTTAATCTTTTTTAATATCGCCAAGGCATTTTTGGGGCTGTAAAAAGCGAGGAGAAACTATGAATCTTTTGCATTGGAAATACGCAGTGGAAATTGCAAAATGCGGATCAATGAATAAAGCGGCGGAAAAGCTTTATATGGATCCTCCCAACCTCAGCCGTGCGATGAAGGCCTTAGAGGCCTCGATCGGCGTTACCATCTTTGACCGCAGCGCAAAGGGGATGGTACTGACGCCGGACGGCGAGGTGTTTATCCGCCACGCCGAAAAGATTGTGCGACAGGTTGAGGCGGTAGAGCGCCTGTT
>URTH01000199.1 GCA_900550775.1 uncultured Eubacteriales bacterium
TACCCATGCTTCCTCTCAGACTTTGTGTGCCGTTTTCGATATTGCAATCCGATTGACCGATCTAGGATCGATACAAAATCTTTTTCTGTTCCGTTTGCGGCTTTTCCGATTTTGCAACGGGAACCTCCGCCATGTTTTCCGCGACACCCTCGGTGGATTCCTTGGTAAACATAATCAAAATCGTCAATACAATCAATTTTAAATCCAGCCAGATCGAAAAGGTGTTAATATAAATACTGTCCAGCAGCACCTTGTCGGACACCTTGGTGTTATAGCGCCCGTAAACCTGTGCGTACCCGGTAAGACCGGCCTTTACCAGATACCGGATATCAAAATTTTTTACCATTTTACTGTATTCATCGGCGTAAATCGGCCGTTCCGGTCTGGGGCCGACAATCGACATTTCTCCCTTTAAAATGTTAATCAGCTGCGGCAGCTCGTCAAGCCGGCAAGCACGCAACACGTGACCGACTCTCGTGATTCTGTCGTCTTTTTCCGTTGCGAGCCGCGCGCCGTATTTTTCCGCGTCGGCCACCATGGTTCTGAATTTTAAAATATAAAATCTCTTTCTGTAAATGGTATACCGCTCTTGTCTGTAAAACACAGGCCCCCTGGAATCAATCTTGATGGCCGCCGCGCAGATGAAAAATACGGGAGACAGTACGATAAGACCGATTAGGGAAGCAACAAAATCAAAGCACCGTTTCAGCACCCGTTCCACCCACATGGGCTGCCCGTTTTTGATATGAATCGCCGGCGTATCCCCCACGTGCGTAATTCTGCCGCCCAAAAACGACAAGTTTTCGACCGAGGAAATCACTTTGATATTCGGTGCCTTGCCAAAGCTGCCGCGTTGCCTTGCATATAAAATCAGCTGATCGCGCAGCGCATCCGAAATCCCGGATGCAATCAAAAGTTCGTCCGCCGCATTGATCTGCGTCTTTAAATTCTCCGGGATGTCCGGCTGATTTTCTGCGATCCGATAGACCGCAACGCTGCCGAAATCCTCAGAGTGTTTCATCAGCTTATCCAGGAAGATTTCGGGGTATCCGTCGGGAAACAAAATCAGCAATGCAGATTTTTGGCGCAATCGGATAAAAATCCGCAGGGTAACCCCTCTTTGAAGCATCATGATCGCATAGCTTGCCAGATAAAAGGCGGCGCCAAACAGAAACCGAACCGGCCTTGTCCTGAAAAACAGAAGCGTTATCACCGCGGTAAGCGCTGCGCTTAATAATAACCCGACCAAAAGCGTGATGGACAGCCGTTTCCTTTTTGATAGATAGGATGCAATGCTCCCATAGGCGTCCAGCATGTATAACACGATTGCGGCAGAGCACGCAGCAATGATATAAAAATGAAGATTGCTGCAAAATACGGCAAAAAAGCCCGTATAGGCATCAAACGCAACAGAGGCCATCAGATAGGCCGCAAACAGCGAAACCATATCTCCGAAAAATTCAAGCCACATTGTAGAGTAGTGCGTACTCATTTTCATCACCTGTTGTCCTTTTTTCACTATAATACGCCTTAAAAAAAATTAACACAAAGCGGATCACACAGTTTTTCCTGTGTGACCCGCACTGCATCGCATTTACGGCAGACACAGTATCTTATTCTCCGTCGAAAAGATTATCAACGTTTGCAGCCGCGCGGTCCATAACATATACCTTAGAGATATTTCCCTTGGAATCGCCCATCGCGAGCCAGATATACTGATCTGTATCTACATTGTATTTTTGTGCAAGCAACTCTGTGATAAACGGGGTTACATACAGCGTTGTACCGGAACCCGTTCTTTCAACATATTCCTGTTTATACGCCTGCGAGTCAATTCTGCCGAAGTTTCTCTGCAGCGTCGCCGGAAGCTCTGACAATCTTGCGCCGGCAAGCGTGCAGATTGCATTGGCGGCGTCAATCAGCTGTGCAGGAATCACATCATTGTTTGCACTGAAAGTGTCCTCGTCCAAAACGGTATACCAAACATCGTGGAACCCATCGATAATCAAGTTGTCGTTATTGCCCTGATGATAGCTGTGCGGCCGGTTCGCCTTAACTCCCATAAAACCGGGTGTAAAGGTTCCGCTTGCCACGTCATATTCCACACAGGCCGCTCTCTTTGCGGTTTCCTCCGGTACGACAATGGAAATCTCTTTATCCGTTTCCAAATCAATGATAACACCGTCCACGTGCCAAAAATCATCTTCACACTTTAAAACGTACCACTGAATCTTGTAGTAGTCGGTCGTCATTTTCGACCAGGGGATCACCTTTCCGTTGCTGGAACGGATGTAAGCGTCCATGTTCTTGTACTGAGTAACAACCTTGCTCAAAACCTGATTCTGGTTGGGAACTTCCTTCATGTAGCTTAAGATAACGTCCTCCGTCACACTGCCGCCCAGAGAAAGACTGAAATCTTCCGACAGATTCTTATTCAAAGTTGTCTGCGCCAGCATACCGGTAAACGAGTTCTTGTCATGGCTGCCGACATTGCCGTCCGCGTCCATCTGCTCACCGTGAATCTGGATATAAAAACCGACCTTGGTCTTGCTGCTCTGATTGCCATGGTTTCCCTGATCGTTCCAGCCGCCGTAACCGGGCCAACCGCCCCACGGGTCACGCGCTGCAAAAGCATTGACCGACAAAAGCGCCGTCATGGCAAATACCAGACATAAAACAACCGCAATCTTCTTTCTCATTTTTCTCATGATATAACCTCCATACCATTTATTTTTAACATGTAATAAACCAACCAATTTGTCATAAACCAACCCATCGGTAACCAACCGATCATAACCAATCAATTTGTAATCGAGACCAATCCGCTCGCCCCATCCCAGTCAACCGCCGCGCCAAACGCCTCTGCGATGGCTCTGACGTGAACCAGGGTACGGTCGTTTTCCAGCGTTGCCGGTGCCAAAAGCCTGACGGCCTCGCCGTTTTTATAGAGCGTCTCATCGCCGATCGTAAAGGAACAAACCGTGCCGTCCTTTTCGCCCCGCGCGGTCTGCGTTTCGTCATCCCACGTAACGGCAGCGCCCAGTTCTTCAAAAATCCGCCGCATCGGAACCATGGTACAGCCGTCCCTCACCACGGCCGGGCAATCAAAGAAGATTTCTCTTCCGTTGATTTTTACCCGTACGGTCTCGGAAAACGAAATTCCCGTCCGATTGGCAAACGCCGTTACCGCATCGCCGTAGCCCCCGATCTTTAACGAGGCGCCGGTGCCGTACAAAGCATTCTCACCGATCGACTGCACGGTGCCCGGAAGTTCCAGATACGATAGCGTGTCGCAGTTTTTAA